>NZ_MKJY01000101.1 GCF_001942465.1 Actinomadura sp. CNU-125 | reverse complement strand
CCGCGTCCGCCGCCGCCCGGTGCAGGCGGTACATGTCGTCGCCGTGCATCCGGCAGCCCGCCACGGCCGCGGCGTGCCGGAGCAGCGTCGCGGCGCCGCCGGGTCGGCGGCGAGCGCCGCGGCCTGCTCGTACCGCTGATGCGACTCGCCGACCAGGTTCCGGGTGAAGGCGAGCTCCGCGAGGTGCCGTGCCAGGTCGCAGCGTCCGCGCGGTGCTCGGCTCGTCGGCCGCCCACGCGAGGGCGGCGCGCAGATCGTCCGCGACCGCGTCGAACCGGGGCCGCCAGCCCGCCCCGGCCACGGCCAGCCCGGCCGCCTCCGCCAGGCACCGGCGCAGGTGCCGCGCACGGACGTCGGCGACCTCGCCCGCTCGGTGAGCCGCTCCGCCCCGTACTGCCGGATGGTCTCCGGCGCCCGGTACTCGGTCCCGCCCGGCGACGGCCGCACCACCAGCAGGCTCTGCTCGGCGAGGCGGGCCAGCCCGTCCACCGCGACGCCCGCGTCGATGCCGGCCACCTCCGCCGCCGCCGGCGCGGAGAACGGCGCGACGAACACCGACACCCGGCGCAGGAGCGCCCGGTCGTCCGGCTCCAGCAGGTCGTGGCTCCAGTCCACCGCCGCCCGCACCGACCGGTGCCGGTCGTCCGCGCGGGAACCGCCGGTCAGCATCCGCAGGGGGTGCGACAGGGCGGCGGTAAGGCCGTCCAGCCCGAGGGTCGGGTAGCGGGCGGCGGCCAGCTCGATCGCCAGCGCCATGCCGTCGAGCCGCTCGCAGATCGAGCGGATGTGGTCGTGCAGCGGAGGGTCGAGCGGCCAGCCGATCGCCGCCGCCCGTTCCCGGAACAGCGCGACCGCGTCCCCGGACGGCGACAGCGGCGGCACCGGGTACACCCGCTCGAACGGCACCATCAGCGGGGCCCGGCTCGTCGCCAGCACCGTCACCCGGGGGCACGCCGCCAGCAGCCGCTCCAGGAACAGCGCCACGCCGTCCCGCACCTGCTCGCAGTTGTCCAGGACGAGCAGCGCGTGCCGGTCGGCCAGCGCCGCGGCCACCGACTCGGTCATCCCGCGCCCCGGCCGCTCACCGAGGCCGAGCGCGCCCGGCCGCGACCGCCGCCGCGACCATCCCCGCGTCGGTGACCGGCACCAGATCGACGAACCACACCCCGTCCGGGAACGCCCCGGCCGCGTCCGCCGCCACCGCCAGCGCGAGCCGCGTCTTGCCCACGCCGCCGGGGCGACCGCGGTCACCTGCCGGTGCGCCTCAAGCATCCCGGCCAGTTCGGCGCGCTCGCCCGCCCGTCCGACGAACGAGGTCAGCGGCGCGGGCAGGGCGGGCGCGCCGCGTCCGCGGGGGCCGCGGGACGGCTCGCGGCGGCCGTCCGGCGAGCGCCCGCCGGTCCGGGACGTCCAGCTTGCGCAGCAGCGAGGACACGTGGCTCTCGACGGTCCGCACGGAGATGAACAACCGCGCCGCGATCTCGGCGTTGCTGAGATGGTCCCCGACCAGGTCGAGTACCTCGGCTTCGCGGGGCGATATGTCCATCGCCCCATTCTGTCGCACCGTCCGTGCCCGCTCCGTGCCGTCGCTCCGTGGTCGGATCCGTGGTCGCCACGGATGTGGTGGGGGCGGGTCCGGAGCGAAGCTATGAGCAGCTGAAACACCGACTACACGGGGAGCGACCGATGAACGGACCGTCCGTCCAGGGGATCAAGACCGTGCTGCACCCGGTGCGCGATCTGGCGAAGGCCAAGGCCGTGTACGCCGCACTGCTCGGCGAGGCGCCGACGACCGACTCGTCCTACTACGTCGGGTTCGAGGTCGGCGGCCAGCACATCGGGCTGGTCCCGGACGGCGGCCCGCAGGGCATGACCACGCCGGTCGCGTACTGGCACGTGGCGGACATCGAGGCGAAGGTCGCCGAACTGACCGCCGCGGGCGCCGCCGTCAAGGAGGCCCCGCACGACGTCGGCGGGGGCCGCCGGGTCGCCACCGTCACCGACCCGGACGGCAACGTCCTCGGGCTCATCCAGGACCACTGACCGCACACGACGCAGGAGGAACCGCCATGACCACGTTCGAGACCGTCACCCTCGAAGTCGCCGACACCGCCGCCGCCGAGACCTACTACGCCGCCCTCGGCCTCACCGACCACGTCACCCTCCGCGCCTCGGACGAGCCGACGACCGGCTTCCGCGGCTACGCGCTCTCGCTCGTCGCGTCCCAGCCCGGCAACGTCGACGCCCTCGTCGCCGCCGCCGTCGCCGCCGGCGCCACGGTCCTCAAGCCCGCCGCGAAGTCGTTCTGGGGCTACGGCGGCATAATCCAGGCCCCGGACGGGACGGTCTGCAAGATCGCGTCCTCGAAGAAGAAGGACTCCGCGCCCGCCGCCCCCGAGTTCGACCAGGTCGCGCTGCTGCTCGGAGTCGCGGACGTCAAGGCGAGCAAGCGTTTCTACGTCGACCGCGGCCTGCCCGCCGGGAAGAGCTACGGCGGCAAGTACGCCGAGTTCGACACCCCGTCGTCGACCGTCACCCTCGCCCTCTACCCGCGCCGCGCCCTCGCCAAGGACATCGGCGTCGACCAGGACGGCACCGGCTCGAACCGCCTCGTCCTCGGCGGCGGCGGCGAGCCCTTCACCGACCCGGACGGCTACGCGTGGGAGACCGCGCCCGCCCGCACCCGCGCCTGAACGATCAGAAGGAGACGAACGATGAGCGACTACCAGGGGTTCACGGCCGAAGAGCGGGCCGCGATGAAGGACCACGCGAAGGAGACGAAGAAGGCCGCGCGCCGCACCTCCCGCGAGGAGAAGGCGGCCGAGGCCGTCCGGGACGTGCTCGCGAAGATCGCGGAGATGCAGGACTCCGACCGGGCGATGGCCGAACGCGTCCACGCGATCGTCACCGAGAACGCACCGTCCCTGGCGCCGAAGCTCTGGTACGGAATGCCCGCGTACGCGCTGGACGGGAAGGTCGTCTGCTTCTTCCAGAGCGCGGAGAAGTTCAAGGCCCGCTACGCGACCCTCGGCTTCAACGACCTCGCCCGGCTCGACGACGGCCACATGTGGCCCTCCGCGTACGCCCTGACCGAGGTGACGCCCGAGATCGAGACGCGGATCGCCGCCCTGGCCAAGCAGGCGGTGGCCTGAGCCGGACACACCGAAACGGTGCTGGGCGAGCGACCCCCGCTCCCCG
This sequence comes from Actinomadura sp. CNU-125, assembly GCF_001942465.1. Lineage (GTDB taxonomy): Bacteria > Actinomycetota > Actinomycetes > Streptosporangiales > Streptosporangiaceae > Spirillospora. Next base: position 13,206 of record NZ_MKJY01000101.1, on the reverse strand, counting down.
GCACCGTCCGTTGTGCGGAATCACCCCCGCGAGCCCGTCCGGACGATCACCGGCACACGCCGCGGAAGGTGGCACACAAGAGACAAAGCAAGCATCGCTTTGGCGCTTTGATTGCCGGGGATAACTCTCTGATTTTATTGGCTCCACGTACGGTAATGGTATGGGTGAGGGCGTCGCACGCCAGGAAGTCATCGAGCTCGCGACCCGGTTGTTCGGCGAACTCGGCTACGACGGGGTCTCCATCCAGTTGATCGCGGACGCCATGGGCGTCGGCCCCTCGGCGATCACGGAGGCCACGGGCACCAAGCGCGACCTGTACTTGGAGGTCACGCGGCAGGTGTTCGAGAGCGAGTCCCGGGCGTTCCAAGAGGCCGTGGTACGAGCCGATCCCGGGCGTCCGGCCATTCACCAGATCGTCGACGCCTACCTGGACTTCCATCTGGCGCACCGGGAAGTGCGCGCCCTGTGGGCGCACCGCTGGATGGCCGACGCCGCCGACATCTCCGAACTGGAAGACCATTACGTGCGGCCGCTGCTGCACCTGGCCACCCGCAAAATCCGCGACGTGGTGCCGCCGGACGTCAATCCCTACTATCTGTTCGGCACCATGATCTGGTGCGTGCACGGCTATCTGGGGTCGGGAGTGTTCCGGCCCGCCACAGGTCTGTACAGCCCCGCGACCCAAGCGATCGTCGCGGACTTCCGCGCCCACCTTCACGTGTTGATGGACCGGCTGCTGGTCCCGCAGGATCGCCTGCCCGACTGGAACACCGGCTGAACGCCCTTCCTCCACGGATCGGCGCCCGGCGGGCAACTATCCTAGTACTAGGATAGGTGCCATGGCCGACGAACTGACGCCCGCCGAGCTGACGCTGCTCGGGTTGCTCGTGGAGAAGCCGAGGCACGGGTACGAGCTGGAGGAGGTCATCGGCGCCCGGGGCATCCGCGAGTGGACCGAGATCGGCTTCAGCTCGATCTACTACCTGCTGTCGCGGCTGCGCGAACGGGGCCTGATCGCCGAGGTCGAGGCCGGGCGGGGCAAGGCGCGGCGGGTGTACGGGCCGACGGACGAGGGGCGCCGGGCGTGCGCGCGGGCGGCGGAGGCGGCGGTGGCCGAACTGCGGCCGGTGTTCCCGCCCGTCCTGGTCGGCCTGGCCAACCAGCCGGTCATCGAACCCGGCCGGTTGCGGGACGCGCTCGACCGGCGGGCCGCCGCCCTGGCGGAGCGGATCGCCGCGATCGGTGCGGCACGCGATGCCCAGCCCGGAATGCCCACGTTCGTCCGCGCCATCTTCGACTACTCGCTGGGCCAGCTTTACGCCGAGCGGCGATGGCTCGACGGGTATCTGGCGGAACTCGGAGAGGGAGACGGGCGATGAGCCGCTACGACGTCAAGCGGGAGCTCCGGCGGTTCTACGGGCCGAAGAACACCGGGTGGGAGGTCGTCGACGTGCCTTCGCAGCAGTTCATCGCCGTCGACGGTTCCGGGGACCCGAACACGAGCGCCGACTACGCGCGGGCCGTCGAGGCGCTCTACGCCGTCGCCTACACGATCAAGTTCACGAGCAAGCGGGAGCTCGATCGGGACTTCGTCGTCGGGCCACTCGAAGGGCTGTGGTGGTCCGACCGGCCAGAGGTGTTCGTCGCCCGCGTCAAGGACGACTGGAACTGGCGCATGCTCATCAGCCAGCCCGGTTGGATCGGCGAGGATCTCATCGAGGACGCCAAGGCCGCCGCGCTGGCGAAGAAGGGGCTTCCCGCGATCGGGAACGTCCGGCGCGAAGTTCTGCACGAGGGGACGAGCGCGCAGGTGCTGCACGTCGGCCCCTACGACGACGAAGGGCCCGTGCTCGCCGAACTCCACGATGTGTATCTCGCCGCGAACGGCCTGCGGATGACCGGGCACCACCATGAGATCTACCTGGGCGACCACCGCCGGGCCGAGCCGAGTAAGTGGAGGACTGTTCTGCGTCAGCCCGTCTCGAAGGGCTGACCCCGATCGCGCCGGGCGGAGGCCCCTCGTCCGTCACTCCGGAGCCGGTTCCGCGGAAACTTCACGGACGGGTGACCGTTCGCGTGCCGTGGCGCGGGGCGCCGTCGGGCACATCGCCTTGCGAGGGGGGATGACGGATGGCGAGCAAGCTGATCGTGGGGATGTTCGTGTCGGTCGACGGGGTGATGCAGGCGCCCGGAGGGCCCGGCGAGGACGAGTCGAGCGGGTTCCGGCGGGGCGGGTGGCTGGCGCCGTTCACGGACGAGGAGTTCGGGCGGATCGTCGGGGAGTGGTTCGGGCGGGCGAACCGGTTGCTGCTCGGGCGCCGGACGTACGAGATCATGGCTTCGTACTGGCCGAACGTGCCGGAGGAGAAGGGCGCGTTCATCAACGACATCGCGAAGTGCGTCGCCACGCACCGCCCGATGACGGCCGAGTGGCGCAACACCGAGGTGCTGGTGGGCGACGCGGCGCGGACGGTCGCCGACCTGAAGGACCGTACCGAGGGCGTGATCCTCCTGGAGGGCAGCCGGGATCTCCTGCGGACCCTGCAAGGCGCCGGGCTCGTCGACGAGTACCACCTGCTGACCGCGCCCGTGCTGCTCGGGGAAGGGAAGCGCCTGTTCACGGAGGGGGCCGTCCCGGAGGGGCTGCGGCTCATCGAGTCGCGGGCCACGGCGGGCGGCGTCGTCTACACCGTGTACGAAGCGGCGGGCGAGCCGTCCTACGGGACGATCGAGCCATGACCGGGGCGTCCCCGGTCATGGCTCGGGCGGTCACCGCACGGTGACCAGTTCGTACATGCCCTTGGCGCCCAGGCGGACGCCGTCGGTCAGGTCGAACACCCAGGTGATCAGCGCGTACCGGCCGGGCTCCAGCGGTGCTTGGAGGACGACCGACTGCCCGTGCGACAGCGGCGGGGTGCCTACGGGCGCGCCGGCGAACGGCGGCTCGACCCATTCGCCGCTCTCGGCCGCGTCCCAGAACTCCTGCATGTCGGCGCGGGTCGTTCCGGGGCGTACCGGGACGAAGATGGCCTCGTTGACCTGCTTCATGTGGTTGGTCAGCAGGATCGGGGCGCCCGCACGGAGCCGGGGCGCCACGTGGAAGCGGGGGCCGGACGGCGTCCGCGACATCCCGACGAACGCGCCGGGGCGCGGCGCGTGCCCGTGGTGCCGTTCCGTCCGGACGGTCAGTTCGTGCAGGGCCTCGGGGCCGGGCGGGGTGCCGTCCTCGAAGTCGAGGTAGTCGAGCAGGTAGTAGGTGCCCGGACGGAGCCGGGCGGTGAACGTCGTCGTCCGTCCGGGGTGCGACTGGGCGCCGCCGAGCAGTTCGGCCTCGTCCATCAGGGCGTTCCCGGCGGGGACGGCGACTTCGGGGTCGCCGGAGAAGACCTTCCCGAGGTGGTCGGCGAAGCTGGCGGGGGTGGTGCCGGGGTTCAGCCTGACCAGGCCGATCATGCTGCCGAGGTCGCCGGTGGCGGTGCTGTTCACCCGGAAGGACGTCGGGCCGCCGGTGTGGGTCGCGGGGGCGGTGAACCCGTCGTCGCCCGCCTCGATCTCGACGACCGGGGCGGCCTCGACGACCGGGGCGGCCTCGGCGACCGGGGCGGTCTCGGCGGCGTGGGCGGGGGTCGACAGCGTGGTCGCGGCGAGCACGGTCGCCACGGCCGTCGCGAGGATCTTCGCCTGCTTCATGGGGACTCCTTCCGGGGGTTTCTCCGTGCCTGGACGGTAGGAGTCCGGTTCGGCCGTCCGGCAGTACCCGTGGGTGTAATCGTCCGCGCGCCGCTTGAGCCTCCGGTTGTACGCGCACACGTCCTCGGGTACTCCCGGACGACTTGACCTCAACATTGATTGAGGTTGTGGAGTGGCTCTCGGCGGCGGTCATCGCCGCTTCCGGCCAAGGAAGGAGCACGGACATGACGACCGACGTTCTCGTGGTGGGCGACATCTCGGACGAGACGCAGGCGGCGGTGACGGGCGTGGTGAAGGCGCTGGAGGAGGCGTTCAACGCCAAGGACGGCTCGGCGCTCGCCGCGCAGTTCGCCGAACGGACGTCCTGGTCGAACGCGATGGGCGAGCGGCTGGACGGGCGCGCGGCGATCGAGGAGTTCAGCGGGCCCGCGCTGAAGGACTTCCTGCGCGACTCGTTCGCCCGCTACGACGTCGTGAAGATGCTGGAACTCGCACCCGAGGTGATCGCGGTCAACGTCGCGCAGCGGCCGACGGACGTCGCGGGCGTCCCGGTCGAGGGCGCGCACGGTGCGACGCTGTACGTGATCGCGCGGCGGCCGGACGGGTGGAAGATCGTGGCCGGGCAGAACACCGCCGTCGAGGCCCCCGCCGCCTGACGGCACGGCCGGTGGCCCCGCCCGGGGGCGCGGGGCCACCGGCTCGGTCAGGGGCCGGTGACGTCGTCGACGAGGTCGAAAGCCTCGCCCGTGACGTCCTTGGCGAGCGCGAACGCGGCGGCGGCCTCGGGCCGGCTCTGCGCCAGCGCCTGCGCCGCCTCCATGTGCTCGGTGGACGCCCAACGCCAGACGCCGACCCAGGACTCGTCGTCCACCCGCCCCAGCCACGCGTCGGACGGTCCGGGCAGTTCGGCCCGGAGGGCGGTGACGAGAGCCGCGTGCCTTGCCCGCAACTCGTCGGCGTCGGCGGGGTCGCTCTTGAAACGGGTGATGGCGATGACGGACATGTGCCCTCTCTCGTCGGTCTTCCGGCGCGGCCGGTTCCGGGCCGGACGGCACGAGGATGCCGGGGGCGCCTCACAGATCGCTCACACCCCGAAAATCGTCCTCACCAGGGCCTTAATGAGCTTCTGTCCTTATCGTTATGGGGCGTCCGGTTCGGCGTTGATCATGCGGGGAAGGGACTTTCCGGTCGAGGAGGTGCCGCATGACGACGGTGTTGCGCGGGATGGTCCGGCGGAAGCCCATCGAGGAGATCGAGGACGAGAGCGAGGCGTCGGGGCTGCGGCGGACGCTCGGGCTGTGGCAGCTCACCGCGATCGGCGTCGGCGGCATCATCGGCGCGGGCATCTTCTCGCTGGCGGGGGCGGTCGCGAACGAGAAGGCCGGGCCCGCGGTGCTGATCTCGTTCCTGGTGGCGGGGATCGCGAGCGCGGCGGCGGCGTTCTCGTACGCGGAGTTCGCGGGGCTCATCCCGAAGGCCGGATCCGCGTACACCTACGGGTACGCGGTCCTCGGCGAGTTCGCCGGGTGGGCGATCGGGTGGGACCTGCTGCTGGAGTACACCGCGATCGTGGCGGTGGTCGCGATCGGGTTGTCGGGGTATTTCAACGACCTGCTCGAATTCATGAACGTCGAGCTGCCGATGTGGATGAGCGGAGCCCCGGGCACCGAACCCGAGGGGGTCGCGGGCGGCAGCTACAAGGTGAACCTGTTCGCGGTGGTCCTGTGCCTGCTCATCGCGTGGGTGCTGAACCTGGGGATGAAGAACGCGGCGCGGTTCGAGACGGTGCTCGTGTACCTGAAGGTCGGGATCGTCCTGCTGGTGATCGTGGTCGGCGTGTTCAAGATCCGGTCGGACAACTACGACCCGTTCTTCCCGTTCGGCTGGGGCGGCGCGTTCACGGGTGCCGCCACCGTGTTCTTCGCCGTTTTCGGGTACGACGCGATGTCCACGGCGGCGGAGGAGTCGCGGGAGTCGCGCAAGCACATGCCGAAGGCGATCCTGCTGTCGCTGGCGATCGCGATGGTCCTGTACGTCCTCGCGTGCCTGGTCCTCACCGGAATGGTCGACTACCGCGACATCGACCCGAACGCGGCGTTCTCCTCGGCGTTCGACTCCGTCGGGCTGGAGGTCCTCGGCGCGGTCATCGCGGTCGGGGCGATCCTCGGCGTGCTGACCGTGCTGTTCACGTTCATGATGGGCGCGACCCGCGTGTGGTTCTCGATGAGCCGGGACGGCCTGCTGCCGCAGTGGTTCGCGAAGACGCACCCGGTTCGGCACGTCCCGTCCAGGATCACGTGGATCGTGGGGGTCGGGTCGGCGCTGATCGCCGGGTTCCTGCCGATCGCGGAGGCGGCGGAGCTGACGAACATCGGGATCCTGCTGGCGTTCATCGTCGTCTGCATCGCCGTGGTCGTGCTGCGGTACCGGCGCCCGGACCTCCCCCGCGAGTTCCGGACGCCGGGCATGCCGGTCGTGCCGCTGGTCGGCGTGGTGTTCTCGGTGTGGCTGATCACGTTCCTGCAGTGGCAGACGTGGCTGCGGTTCGCGATCTGGTTCCTGGTCGGCTGCGTGATCTACTTCCTGTACAGCCGCAGGCACTCGGCGCTCAACCGAAAGTGATCACCTGGCGGACGGCCTCGCCGCCGTGCAGCCGGTCGAACCCGGCGTTGACGTCGTCGAGGGCGAGGCGGCCGGACAGCAGCGCGTCCACCGGCAGGTTGCCGTTGCGGTACATGCCGATGAAGCGCGGGACGTCCCGGCGGGGGACGCACGAGCCGAGGTAGCTGCCCTTCAGCGTGCGTTCCTCCGCGACGAGGCTCAGCGCGGGCAGTTCGACCGGCTTGCCGGGGTCGGGGAGGCCGACCGTGACGGTCGTCCCGCCCGGACGGGTCGCGGCGTACGCCTGCTGCAGGACGGGCACGACGCCGGTGGTGTCGATGACCTTCTCCGCGCCCCCGTCCGTGAGGTCCTTGATCGCGTCGACGGCGTCGGGCCCGCCCGCGACGGTGTGCGTGGCGCCCAGCCGGGACGCGAGCCGCGCTTGTGCTCGACGACGTCGACGGCGACGAGCGTCGACGCCCCGGCGGCCTTCGCGGCGAGCAGCGCGGCGAGGCCGACGCCGCCGAGGCCGAGGACCGCGACGCTGTCGCCCGGCGCGACGTTCGCGCTGTACAGGGCGGCGCCCGCGCCGGTGAGGACGGCGCAGCCGAACAGGGCGGCGATGTCGAACGGGAGGTCGGGGTCGATCTTCACCGCGGACCGGGACGAGACGACCGTGTACTCGGAGAACGCGGAGACGCCGAGGTGGTGGTTCGGGCGCGTCCCGTCGGACGCGACGAACCGGTTCGCCCCGCCGAGCAGGGTGCCCGCGCCGTTCGCCCGCGCGCCGGGGCCGCACAGCGCGGGCCGTCCGGCGACGCAGCGTTCGCAGTGCCCGCAGGCCGGGACGAACGCGAGCACGACGTGGTCGCCCGGTGCGAACTCCGCGCCCTCGCCGGCCTCGACGACCTCGCCCGCGGCCTCGTGCCCGAGCGCCATCGGCAGCGGCCGGAGCCGGGAGCCGTTGATCACCGAGAGGTCGGAGTGGCAGAGCCCCGCGGCGCGGACCCGCACCAGCAGCTCGCCGTGGCCGGGCGGGTCGAGCCGCAGGTCGGCGATCTCCAGCGGACGGGAGTCGGCGTAGGGGGCGGGGCGGCCGGACTCGACGAGGACGGCGGCGCGCGTCGCGGTCATGCGGGATCTCCGTTCGGTGTTCGGGGCCGGCTCAGCCGGTGAGCTTCGCCATCTCGGCGCGGACGGCGCCGGTGATCGGGGTCGGGCGGCGGGTCGTCCGGTCGACGAAGACGTGCACGAAGTGCCCTTCGGCGACGACGGCGCCGTCGGAGGCCCGCAGCATCCCGATCTCCCAGCGGACGCTGGAGGTGCCGAGCTTCCCGATGCGCATCCCGACCTTGATCGTGTCGGGGAAGGAGACCTCGGCCTTGTACTCGCAGTGCGACTCGACGCAGAGCGCGATGGACGGGGACGCGACGGGGTCGAACCCGGCCGTCCGGATCATCCACTCGTTGATGACGGTGTCCATCAGCGAGTAGTGGACGACGTTGTTGACGTGCCCGTAGACGTCGTTGTCCTTCCACCGCGTGGGGACGCTCTCCCAGAAAAGGTACTCGCCGGTCATAAGGCGAACCCTATGGTCAACGCGGCGATGGCACAGCATCGGGCCCGCGTGACGGTGCCCGTGCAAGGCGGCGCGCGGGGTGCGTTGTGCGTCCGCCCAAGGAAGGCGGAAGCGGCGCTCACCCGGCCGCGAGGAAAGGTTCTGAGCACGATCCCGGCCGGGTGAACGCCGCCTCCGGGCGGTACGCCCGCGTCCGGGCGCCGCCGTTCATGGGGTCAGGACGCCCGTGCGGGCGAGCCCGCGCGCGCGCGGCGTCGAAGCGCGCCGTGACGTCCGTCCAGTTCACCAACGACCAGAGCCGCTCCACGTAATCCGGGCGGACGTTCCGGTACTGCAGGTAGTACGCGTGCTCCCAGGCGTCGAAGACCAGCAGCGGAGCCGTGTTCATGCCGACGTTGCCGTGGTGGTCGTAGATCTGCTCGACGACCAGGCGCTCGCCGAGCGGTTCCCACGCGAGGACGCCCCATCCGGATCCCTGCACGGTGGACGTCGCCGCGGTGAGCTGCTTGCGGAACGCCTCGAACGTCCCGAAGTGCTCGTCGACCGCGGCGGCCAGTTCGCCGTCCGGACGGTCGCCGCCGTCGGGCGACAGGTTGTCCCAGAAGATCGAGTGCAGGACGTGGCCGGAGAGGTTGAACGCGAACGTCTTCTCCAGGCCGACCAGCCCGCCGAACTGTTCCTTGTCGCGCGCCTCCGCGAGCTTTTCGAGGGTGTCGTTGGCGCCCTTGACGTAGGCGGCGTGGTGCTTGGCGTGGTGCAGCTCCAGGATCTCGCCGGTGATGGCGGGTTCGAGGGCGGCGTAGTCGTAGGGAAGGTCGGGAAGCGTGTAGTCGGCCATGCCGTCCACTATTGCAAAGAGGTTGCAGTTACGTCTATCAAGCAACGCCCATGAGATCGCAAGAGCGGAGGCCCGCCCCCGGTCGTCCCGGGAGCGGGCCTCCGCTCGTCTGTTGCCGCTCGTCTGTTGCCGCTCGTCAGTACCCTCGCGGACCACCGGCCCCACCGTGCCCGCCGGACCCGCGCCCGCCGCCGCCACGGAACTTCGCCAGCAGGCGCTGGAGCTTGGCCTTGTTGCGCGGGTCGCGCGCGGCACGTTGCACCTGCGCGCGCGCCTTCTGCCCTTGCGGGCTGCGGATGAACTTGGTGATGCGGTCGATGAGAGGCATCGTCTTCCTCCTCGGCCCTAGCCTCGATGGTTCAACGAGTGCCCGCTCCAGAAAGTTCAGAACGCTTCGTCAAGGGTGACACTGCCCTCTACGCCGATTTGGTAAGCCGAAACCCTCCGTTCGAAAAAATTGGACAGTTCCTGGACGTCCTGCAGCTCCATGAACGCGAACGGGTTGGGCGTCCCGTAGCGGGCGGGGACGCCGAGGCGGGCGAGGCGCTGGTCGGCGACGTACTCCAGGTAACGGCGCATGTCGTCGGCGCCCATCCCCGGCAGGCCGTCGCCGCACAGGTCGCGGGCGAAGGCCAGCTCGGCGTCCACGGCCTCCTCCAGCATCCGGACGACCTGGGCCGACATCGCGTCGTCGAACAGTTCGGGTTCCTCCGCCCGGACGGTGTCGACCACCGCGAACGCGAACGACATGTGCGCGCTCTCGTCGCGGAACACCCAGTTCGTCCCGGACGCGAGGCCGTTCAGCAGGCCGCGCGACCGCAGCCAGTACACGTACGCGAAGGCGCCGTAGAAGAACAGGCCCTCGATGCAGGCGGCGAAGCAGATGAGGTTGAGCAGGAACGCGCGCCGGTCTTCGGCGGTGCGCAGCTCGTCCAGGGAGCCGAGGGAGTCGATCCAGCGGAAGCAGAACTCGGCCTTGGCGCGGATCGACGGGATGTGCTCGACCGCCGCGAACGCCTTCGCGCGCTCGTCGTGGTCGGGCAGGTAGGTGTCGAGGAGGGTCAGGTAGAACTGGACGTGCACGGCCTCCTCGAACAGCTGCCGCGACAGGTAGAGGCGGGCCTCCGGCGCGTTGACGTGCTTGTAGAGGTTGAGGACCAGGTTGTTCGCGACGATCGAGTCGCCGGTCGCGAAGAACGCGACGAGCCGGTTCACCAGGTGCAGTTCGGCCGGGGTGAGGCGGGCGAGGTCGGCCAGGTCGGACGCGAGGTCGACCTCCTCGACCGTCCAGGTGTTGCGGATCGCGGCGCGGTAGCGCTCGTAGAAGTCGGGGTAGCGCATGGGCCGCAGGGTCAGGTCCATGCCGGGGTCGAGCAGCATCACTGGCACGCCTCGCAGGTCTCGGGGTTCTCCAGGGAGCACGCCTCGGCCCCGGAGGACGCGACGGTCGTCTGCGCGATGCGTGTCGCGGGACGGGACCGCAGGTAGTAGGTGGTCTTGAGGCCGCTGCGCCACGCGTACGCGTACATCGACGAGAGCTTCCCGATGGTCGGCGTCTCCATGAACAGGTTCAGCGATTGCGACTGGTCGATGTAGGGGGTGCGGGCGGCGGCGAGGTCGATCAGGGCCTTCTGCGGCAGTTCCCACGCGGTCCGGTAGAGGCTCCGCATTTCTTCGGGCAGGTCGACGATGCCTTGGATCGAGCCGTTCGCCCGCTTGATGGCGTCCCGTACCTCGGGCGTCCACAGGCCGAGCGACTTCAGGTCGTCGACGAGATACGCGTTGACCTGCAAGAACTCACCGGAGAGCGTCTCGCGCTTGAACAGGTTCGACACCTGCGGCTCGATGCACTCGTAGCACCCGGCGATCGACGCGATGGTCGCGGTCGGCGCGATCGCGACCAGCAGCGAGTTGCGCAGCCCGACGTCGGCGACGCGGGCGCGCAGCGCCGCCCACTCGTCCGGACGGGACGGCGCCGCGTGCGCGAACGCGTCCGGGTGGAGCCAACCGCGGGCCGTCCGGGTCTCGGCGAACGCGGGCAGCGGGCCGCGGGCTTCGGCGAGATCGGCGGACGCGCCGTACGCGGCCAGCGCGATCTCCTCGGCGATCCGGGTGGACAGCGCGCGGGCCTCGGCGGAGTCGAACGGGAGCCGCAGGGCGAAGAACACGTCGGCGAGGCCCATCACGCCGAGGCCGACCGGACGCCACGTCCGGTTCGCCGTCGCCGCCTCGGGCGTCGGGTAGAAGCCGCGGTCGATGGTGCGGTCGAGGAACCGGACGGCCGTGCGGACGGTCGCGCGCAGCCGGTCCCAGTCGACGCCGGAGCCGGTGACGTGCACGGCGAGGTTCACCGACCCGAGGTTGCAGACGGCCGCCTCGCGGTCGCCGGTCACCTCCAGGATCTCGGTGCACAGGTTGGACAGGTGGACGGTCCGGCCCGGTTCGGCGGTCTGGTTGCAGGCGCGGTTCGCGGCGTCCTTGAACGTGACCCACCCGTTGCCGGTCTCGGCGAGGGTCCGCATCATCCGCCCGTACAGCCGCCGCGCCGGGACCTGCCGGACGTACCCGCCCGCCGCCTCCGCGGCCCGGTAGGCGTCGTCGAACTCATCGCCCCACAGGTCCGTGAGGTGCGGGACCTCCTTCGGGTCGAACAGCGACCACACCGCGTCCGCCTCGACGCGGCGCATGAACTCGTCCGGGATCCAGTTCGCGAGGTTCAGGTTGTGGGTGCGGCTCGCGTCCTCGCCGGTGTTGTCGCGCAGTTCGAGGAACTCCTCGACGTCGGCGTGCCACGGCTCCAGGTACACGCAGGCCGCGCCCTTGCGGCGTCCGCCCTGGTTGACGGCGGCGACGGACGCGTCGAGCGTGCGCAGCCACGGGACGATGCCGTTCGAGTGCCCGTTCGTGCCCCTGATCAGCGAGCCGCGCGACCGGATCCGCGTCCACGAGATCCCGATCCCGCCCGCGTACTTGCTGAGCCGCGCGACCTGCCCGTACCGCTCGTAGATCGACTCCAGCTCGTCGCGCGGCGAGTCGAGCAGGAAGCAGGACGAGAGCTGCGGGCGGCGCGCGGCGGAGTTGAACAGCGTCGGCGAGCTCGGCAGGTACGACAGGGTGGCGAGCAGCCCGTACAGTTCGGCGGCCTCGGCGACCGTGTCGGCGAGGCCGCAGGCGACGCGCAGGAAGAAGTGCTGCGGACGTTCGAGGACGAGCCGGCTGCCCGGGTGGCGCAGCAGGTAGCGGTCGTAGACGGTGCGGAGCCCGAAGTACCCGAACCGGTCGTCGGCCGCGCCGTCGACGAGCGCGTCCAGTTCGGCGGCGTGCGCGGCGACGAACGCGCCGGCTCGTCCCCGAGCCGCGGCGAGCGCGGCGGCGACCGACCCGGCGAACGTGCGGACGCCCGCGGCGGCGGCCTCGTCGGCGAGTTCGCGGCGAGCAGCCGCGCGGCGACCGTCGAGTAGCCGGGTCGCGGCGACGAGCGCGGCGGCCTCCCCATCGCGAGGTCGCGCAGCGCGGGCGCGTCCAGCCCGTCGCCCCGGACCGGACGGCGGCGAGGACGCGGCCCGGTTCGCGCCCGGCACCCCCGCGCAGGCCCGCTCCACCTCGGCCTCCACCTCGGCGGCGATGCCGGTCGCCGCCGGGCGGGCGAGTTGCTGTGTCACGTGCTCTCTCCCCTCGTGAGACGCCTCACGAGGGCGCGCGAACGGGACGGCGGCAGGCCGGCGGCCCGTCCGGCGGCCTGCCCGCGAGGCCCGGACGATACGCGCACTGGCAGGTCTTCGGACTCGCGGCACCGCGCCTCCTCCCGAAGGAGGGCGCGACCTACTGGCCGTCGCTTCCCGGACCGTGGCTCGGTCCAGTGCTCATGACGGCGGTCGTTCCTGCTCACCGCTGCGGGGCAGTCCCGGATTCGCACCGGGTTCCCTCTTGCGACGCCCGCCGCGGAGGGCGGGGGCGAACCAGCACGGGACTCGAACCCTACATCTAGTTTGACCTTGATGCGTAACCCCAAGATGTTGGGCGTGTCGGTGGCGGTGGGGGTGGGTTCGGGAGCGCCGCCGGGGGTGAGACGATGGGATCCGTCATGCACCCGCGCCCACCGAATCCGCTGTTCCGCGCCGCCCGCGCGGTCGTTTTCGCGACCGTGTGCGTGACGCTGGCGACGGCCGGGCACGCGCTCGCGGCGCGCGAGGCCGTCCCCGGCTGGGCGGTCGTCACCGGATTCGGCGCGGTCCTCGCCGTCACCCTGCTGCTCGCCGGGCACGAGCGCTCGCTCCCGACGATCACGGGCGGGCTGCTCGGCGGGCAGTTCGCGCTGCACGCGCTGTTCACCAAAGCCACCGTCGCGACGGCGGCCGCGGCCGGGGCGCACGGACATGCCGGGCATGTCGCGCAGGCCGCCACGGCCTCGGACGCCTCGGTCCTCACGGGCGGTTGCGGCATGACGCTCGCGCACATCGTCGCCGCGCTCCTGGCCGGCTGCTGGCTGCGGCGCGGC
>NZ_MKJY01000100.1 GCF_001942465.1 Actinomadura sp. CNU-125 | reverse complement strand
GGTTTCCCCCGCTTCGTCGACGCCCGGCTGCCCGTGGACGACGTCCGGGACGGGCGGGACGGGCGGGACGGGCGGCGGCGCGAAGCCGCGCGGATCTCGCGGGACGCGCGGGACACGCGGATCCCGCGCGCGCGGACCGTCCAGGGGACGGCGGAGGGCCGGCGGCCGCCGCCAGGCCGCACCTCCCAAGCGCCATACGGCCCCTTTGTCGGGATTTGACGTTAACGCCCGGACAGATAACCTCACGGACGGGACAGTGCCCGGGCAGCGTCGCACGGCACTGGCGTTCAGCTCGATCGCCGCCGCGATCCTCGTCGGCGCCATCGTCTTCGGCACGTACTGGATCGGCCGCAGCGCCGACACGGCCGGGGACGGGGGCGCGCCCTCGGGCACGTCCACGTTCGTCCCGGCCGGTGAGGACGAGGTCGAGGTCGATCCGTCCGCCGCCCCGACCTCGGCGACTCCCCGGCCGACGATCGAGGACCGTACCCCCGTGCCTACTGTCACGAAGCGCTACAGGACGCATAGGATCCGTCCGACGACGCCTGCGCCGTCCCGGTCGACCCCGGAACGTGGCAGCGCGTCACCGACACACAAACCGACCACGACAACCCCCGGTGCGACTCCCACCCACACCGAGCCGACACCGACACCGACGGACGTCACCACGAGTCCGTCAACCCCGACCCCAGATCCCTCGGTCAGCCAGAACCAGGGCTAGGTTCGGGGAACCAGGGTGTAGACGTACGAGGGAAAGTGCACATATGAGTCAACCTCGGCTGCTCGGCGGCCGCTACGAGCTCGACGCGGTGATCGGGCGCGGCGGCATGGCCGAGGTCTATCGTGCCCGGGACCTGCGTCTCGACCGGACCGTCGCGGTGAAGACCCTCCGGTCCGACCTGGCGCGCGACCCCACGTTCCAGGCCCGGTTCCGGCGCGAGGCCCAGTCGGCCGCGTCCCTGAACCACCCCTCGGTCATCGCCGTGTACGACACCGGCGAGGACGTCATCGGCGACACGCCCATCCCGTACATCGTCATGGAGTACGTGGACGGCAGCACGCTGCGCGACCTCCTGCGGGAGAACACCGCGCTGGTTCCGGAGAAGGCCCTGGAGGTCACCGACGGGATCCTGCGCGCGCTCGACTACAGCCATCGCGGCGGGATCGTGCACCGCGACATCAAACCGGCCAACGTGATGCTCACCCGCAATCACGAGGTCAAGGTCATGGACTTCGGCATCGCCCGCGCCATGGCCGACTCCGCCGCCACCATGACGCAGACCGCCCAGGTCATCGGCACCGCCCAGTACCTGTCGCCCGAGCAGGCGCGCGGCGAGCGCGTCGACACCCGCAGCGACATCTACTCCACCGGCTGCGTGCTGTACGAGCTGCTGACCGGACGGCCGCCGTTCACCGGCGACTCCCCGGTCGCGATCGCCTACCAGCACGTACGGGAGGAGCCCGTCCCGCCGTCCCAGATCGACTCGCAGATCCCGCAGTGGGCGGACGCGATCGTCCTGAAGGCGATGGCGAAGGAGGCGGACAACCGGTACCAGACCGCGACGGACTTCCGGCAGGAACTCCAGCGGGTCATGCAGGGCCAGCCCGTCGCGTCCACGGCGGCGTCCACGATGATGATGGGCGGCGCGCAGCAGCAGCCGCAGGGCACGCAGGTGATGGGCGCGTACCAGGCCGGTCCGCCGCCGCACACGCAGATGCAGCGTCCGATGGACGACGGGTACGGCGACGGCTACGGCGATCCGTACGGCATGCCGCCCGTCCAGTACGACGACGACCGGCCGGAGCGCGGCGGCACCGGTAAGAAGGTCGCCCTCTGGACGGCGCTGGCGGTGTTGTTCATCGGCGGTGCGGCGCTCATCGGCTGGTTCATGAGCGGCGGTGGCGGCGAGGAAGAGCCCGTGCAGGTGGCGGTGCCGCAGAGCATCGTCGGCATGTCCGCCGACGAAGCCCAGGCCGCGCTCACCAAGGCGAACCTCAAGGTCGGGAAGACGACCGAGGAGTTCAGCGACGAGGCCGACGAGGGCACCGTCATGTCGACCGACCCCGAACCCGGCGCGAGCGTCGAGGAGGGCACCGCCGTCAACCTCGTGGTCTCCAAGGGCAAGAAGCCGCCGGAGCAGAAGGAGATCCCCGAGCTGAAGGGGCAGCCGGCGTCGGCGGCGGAGAGCGCGCTCAAGGAGCTCGGGTTCGATCCGGAGCGGAAGGTCGCCACGAGCGCCGACGTGCCGCGCGGCAACGTGATCCGCACCGACCCGCCCGCCGGTTCGAAGGCGCCCGTGAAGTCCGACGTCACGGTGTACGTGTCGAACGGCCCGAGCACCGTCAAGGTGCCCGACCTGTACAACAGCAGCAAGCGCGCCGCCATCGCCAAGCTTGAGGAGTTCGGCCTGAGGGCCGATATCCAGGAGGGCGTGGCGCCGCCGGACAAGCCGGTCGCGATCGGTTTCGTCTACCAGCAGACGCCCGGTGCCAACGCGACCGTCGCCCCCGGCGACACGGTGACGATCTTCATCGCGAAGGAGCCTGAGCCGACGCCGACGTCGCCCACGCCGTCGGGGCCGGAGATCCCCGGCTTCCCGCCCAACGACTGACGACTGACGCACGCCGGACGAACGCGGCGGCGGGGCTCGTCCCCGCGGCCGCGTTCGCGTTCACGTGCCGCCGGTGTCCCCGCCGGACGGACGCGCCGCGTTCCAGCCGTCCTCGACCGAGGACCGGCATCTGACGGGGTCGTCTCCCGCGCCGCCGAACAGGGCGGTCAGCATGGGGACGGCGTGGTCGAGCGTGCTCGGGGGCAGCGGGCCGCCCGCGACGAGGGAGACCAGGCCGTGCGCGACGGCCCAGCTCTGGATCGCCAGATCCAGCGGGACGGTGGCGGGCTCGAACCGTCCGGCGTCCACGCCCCTGCGGACGGCCTGGACCAGATGCTCCAGGGTGTCGTCCGCGGCCTGGAGATCCTCCAGTTCGTAGTTCGCGTCGAACATGACCCGGTAGAGATCCGGGTGGTCCAGGGCGTTGCCGCAGTAGGCGGCGATGAGGACGGTCAGGTCCCGGACGGGGTCCGTGGACGTCGTCACCGTCGCGAACCTCGCCGCGAGCCGGGTGAACCCTTCCTGCCGCAGGGCTCCCCACATGCCGTCCATGCCGCCGAAGTGGGTGTAGACGGCCATCGTGGAGACGCCGGTCCCGGTCACCAGCGAGCGCAGGGTGATGGGCTCGCGGGTGCGCAGCATGAGCGCGGCCCGCTCGATGAGCCGGGTGCGGACGGCCGGGTCCTTCGTCCTCGCCATGCCGACAGGATACATAACATTGCAATGCTATGCTTTGGGTCGTCGCACGACTAAGGAGTCAGCATGGCCATCACCTTTGTGAACCCCGAAGGGCTGCCGAAGGTCGACATCTACCGGCAGGTGTCGGTCGCCACCGGATCGAAGACGGTGTTCGTCGCCGGTCAGGTCGCCCGCGACGCCGACGGCGGCAAGGTCGGCGAAGGCGACCTCGCCGCCCAGGTCGAGCAGTCCTACCTCAACGTCGGCACCGCCCTCGCCGAGGTCGGGGCGACCTTCGCCGACGTCGCGAAGCTGAACGTGTACTACCGGGCCGACCTCCCCGGCGACATGATGTCCCAGTTCGTGGAGGGAGCCGGCCGGGCGCTCGCGAAGCTGGGCGTCGACACGCCCCCGCCGCTCACCGGCGTCGGCGTCGCCGCCCTGGCCGAGCCCGACATGCTGGTCGAGGTCGAGGCCGTCGCGGTCATCGACTGACCGGTCGCCGCTCCGCGAACGGACGGACGGGTACGAGCGGCGCCGCCCGTCCGTCCGTCCGCGGAGCGTTCGCGTTCACCCGGCGGTGAGCTTGTCGACGTCGGGCGCGTAGACGGTCATCCAGTGCGGGTTCAGCCGGTAGTAGACCACCTCCTTGTCCCAGTCGAACGCCTCGTCGCCGTAGAGCTCCTTGAAGTAGGCGAGCAGTTCCGGCCAGTCGGCCGCGGGCTCGCCGTCCAGCGGGTTCATGACCTCCACCGTGCCGTGCGTGAACACGCCGAGCTCCTCGCCGCGCATGTGCGCGACGCTCGCGACCGGACGGGCGGCGAGGTGCCGCGCCTTCGCGGCGGTGCGCGCCGTGCCGAAGTGCCACCTGCCGTGCAGGAAATGTCCGTCCACACCGCTGATCCGCGGCTCGCCCTTCGCCGTCACCGTGGACAGGGCGAGGGTGCACATGCCGGTGAGGACCCGGGTGAGCCGCTCCGCCGTCGTGGTGCGCTCCGCGACGATCGAGCGCAGGTGCGAGGTCGAACGGGCCAGCGACGCGTCGAGGAGCCGCTGCAGTTCGTCCAGTTCCGTCTGTGTTTCGCGCATGGGGTCCCCTCTCCGTCCGAAGGTCCGCGTCCACGTTCGACGCGAACCGATGGGACCATGCTCGCCGCAAAACCTGACAACATGCGTCACCCTTTCTCAGCGACGTCTGAGGATCAGTGCGGCGGTGAGGCACCCGGCAACGGCCAGGACCGCCGCCGCGACCGCCAGAGCGGTCGTGTAGCCGTGCACCGCGACCGCGTCCGGCGCCGCCGACCGGTGCGCGGCGAGGTAGGCCGCCCCGGCGCTCGCCGCCAGCGTGTTCAGCAGGGCCGTGCCCAGCGCGGCGCCGAGCTGCTGAGCGGCGTTGTAGGCCGCCGCCGCGGCCCCGATGTCGTGCCCACGCATACCTTCGGTGGCCAGCGCGGCGGTCGGCGGCATGACGCAGCCGAGCCCGAGCCCGGTCAGCACCATCGCCGGGACCAGGTACCGGACGAACACGTCCGTGTCGTCCGGCGGCAGCCCGGTGAGGAGCAGCATCCCGGCCGCCGCGGCCAGCAGACCGGGCACGATCAGGGCGCCCGGCGGCACGCGGCCGAGCAGCTTCCCGGCGATGAGCATGGACCCGGCCAGCGCCGCCGCCGCGTTGATGATCAGCGTCAGGCCCGTCTGGACGGGCGAGTAGCCGAGCACGCCCTGCGCGTAGTAGCTCATGAACAGGTAGAACCCGAACATCGCCACGAACATCAGGGTGATGGAGAGGAACGCGCCCGCCCGGATCCGGTGGAGCAGGACCCGCATCGGGAGCAGCGGGTCGGACGCGCGCGTCTCGACGGCGACGAACGCGGCCAGCAGCAGCACCCCGGCGGCCAGCAGCCCGAGCACCTGGGGCGATCCCCACCCGAGCGGTTCGGCCCGGGCGAACGCGTACACCACCGCGGCGAACCCCGCGAGCTGAGCAGGGCACCGGCGACGTCCAGCCGCCCCCGCCCGGCCAGCGGACGGTCCGGCGGCACCGCCGCCGACGCCCCGAACACCGCGAGCAGGGCGATGGGCACGTTGATGTACAGGCACCACCGCCAGCCGACGTACTCGGTCAGCAGGCCGCCCGCGATCAGGCCGACCGCCGAACCCGCGGCCCCGACCGCCGCGAACACCCCGACGCCCGGCCCCGCTCGGCTCCGCCGAACGTGATCGTCAGCAGCGACAGCGCCGCCGGGGCCAGCAGCGCGGCGAACACGCCCTGCGCCGCCCGCGCCCCGAACAGCATCGCCGGCCCGGCGGCGGCGCCGCCCAGCGCGGACGCGGCCGCGAACCCCGCCAGCCCGATCACGAACGCCGCGGCGGTGGCCGAGCGCCCCGCCGATCCGTCCGCCGATCAGCAGCAGGCCCCCGAAGGCCAGCGCGTACGCGGTGATCGCCCACTGCCGGTTCCCGTCCGACATCCCGAGCGCCTGCTGCGCCGACGGTAGCGCGATGTTCACGATCGTCCCGTCCAGGACCACCAGCAGCTGCGCCGCGCTCACCACCGCGAGCGTCCACCACCGCCGCCGATCCGGGACGGCCGGGCCCGCGGCCCCGGTCACCTGCGTCTTCGTGTCTCCGACATCCATGACCTCAATCGTTGCGTTGAAGGCGCCCCGGAACCTTCGCGCGGCCGTGGCCCCCGTCGAGCAGGCCCGCCCCCCGCGGAACCCTCAACCCGCGGTCGAACCGTCGGCCGCCGCGTCGACGTCCTGTGGGCGCTCCTCGCGAAGGCCGGGCCGCGAGCCGAGGACGGCCGCGATGGCTTCGGCGCCGCCCCGGTCGAGCCAGCCCGCGAAGTCGAGCAGTTCGGGACGCCGACGGCGCAGGTCCGCGATGTCGGCCCGCCAGATCCCGCGCTGGAGGGCGACGGCCCGCTCGATGTTCGGGTCGAGCGCGAGCTCGGCGGCGCCCGCCTGCTCGTAGGTGATCTCGCGGCCGAGGCGGCGGCCGATCATGTCCACGGTGGCCGCGGGGGTCAGTTCGTCCCCGGCCAGTTCGAGGGCCCGGCCGACGTAGCCGTCCGGCTCGGCGAACGCGAGCGCGGCGAAGGCGCCGATGTCCGTCACGGCGACCAGCTGCACGGGCACGCCGGGGTCGAACAGGTGGCGCAGGACGCCGCCGGGCGTGATGCCGCCGAACGGCAGGCCGGGAATCGCGTGGTTCTCCATGAACCGGACGGGCCGCAGGATCGTGGCAGGTACGCCGCGCGCGGCGATGTGCCGCTCGATGGCCCGTTTGCTCTCCCAGTAGGTGATGCCGGTGTCGCGCTCGGCGCCGCCCACGGAGGCGAACACCAGGTGGGACACCCCGGCGTCGGCCGCCGCGTCCACCGCGGACCGTCCCCGCCGGATCTCGCGTTCGGCGTCCGCGTCGTCGGGGGTGACGGCGAAGACACCGTGGGCACGGGCCATGGCGGCCTTCAGGCCGCCGGGGTCGTCCAGGTCGCCCCGGATCGGCTCGGCGCCCGCCGCCGCCAGGGCGCGGGCCGCCGCCGAGGCCGGATCGCGCACCAGGGCACGGACCGTCCGGCCGTCGGCCAGCAGATGCCGGGCGGCCGCACCGCCCTGCCGTCCCGTCGCGCCGATGACCAGGATCGGGCCGTTCGCGGGCGATCGCTTCGCCGACATGGCACCTCCATTAAGATGAGACCGTCTCGAGAAACATATCGAGACAGTCTCGACTTATCCAGCGAGGTTTCATGGACGCCGCCCCGCGACCCCGCAGGCGCATGCGCGCGGACGCGCGCCGCAACTACGAACGCCTGCTCGCCGAGGCCCGCGACGCGTTCGCCGAGCACGGCGCGGACTTCTCCCTCGAAGAGATCGCGCGCCGCGCCGGAGTCGCG
Organism: Actinomadura sp. CNU-125; assembly: GCF_001942465.1. Taxonomy (GTDB): domain Bacteria; phylum Actinomycetota; class Actinomycetes; order Streptosporangiales; family Streptosporangiaceae; genus Spirillospora. The sequence continues at coordinate 9,413 of NZ_MKJY01000100.1, read as the reverse complement.
AACGGCACGCTCTACGGGCACTTCCCCAACCGCCGCGCGCTCCTGGAGGCGCTCATGGGCGACCGGATGCGCGCCCTCGCCGCGACCGGCGCCGAGTCGCTCGCCGCCCCGCCCTTCGATGGCCTGGCCGCCTGGGCGCGCGCCGCCATGGCGCACGCGGCGACCTACCGGGGGCTCGGCGCCACGATGATGGAGGCCGTCCAGGACGAGACGTCCGAGCTCCACGCCGCCTGCAAGGCCGTCCTCGCGGCCGGCGACGCCCTGGTCGCGCGGGCACGCGCGTCCGGTGACGTCCGTCCGGACGTCACCGCCGAGGACGTGTACGCGCTGGTGTCGGCGTCGGCCTGGGCGGGCGAGCAGAGCTCCCCCGCCCAGGCCGACCGCCTCCTGGCTTTCGGACTCGCGGGTTTCCGAAGCCCGCCTCCCTGACGTCCACGGCGCGGGAGGTCGGGGAGGCCGGGGAGGTCAGCGGCCGGGGCGGTGGGCCCGGACGTCCACGGGGCGTCCGTCGGGATCGCGGGCCGTCATCGTCCACTGCGTGGGCAGCGTCTCGATCGGACCGGCCGGCCACCCGGCGTCGAGGATCCGTTCGCGGACCTCGCGCAGCCGCGCGTGCGTCGCCACGCGCAGCCCCCAGCCCGCGTTGCCCAGCGGGTCGAGGCCGGTGGCGGGGGGCGCGGCGGCCTCGACGATCATCAGGTGGTCGGCGCCGCCGACATCGACGACCGCGATCCGCGGATCGGGCGGGGACGCGGCGCGCTCGAACGCGAGCGTCGCGCCGAGCACGTCGGTGTAGTACGACACGAGCCGATCGAGATCGGGGGTGGCCAGGGTCAGGTGGTTGATTCCGAGCAGATCCGACATGGTCGACCAAGCGTACGGCGACCGCCGGGCCCGGTCAGGGGCCGCTGATGCGCCGATCCCACCAGGGCCGGTCCGCCGGGGCGGACGGCTCGTTCAGGGTGCGGTCGCGGTACCGCTCGATCAGCGGCGTCGTGACCTTCTCGACCTCGCGCCTGGACGACCGGGAGAGCGACCGGGCGACCCGGTCCAGGACCTCGGCCGCGTATCCCGGGTCGCAGCAGGGACATGTCCCCACCTGCAACGTCCGGCCGGGTCGGCGGAGGAACGCTTTCAGGTCGTCGAGCGCCCCGTTCATCGAGGTCACCGAGGGGCATCGCCCGGCCGCCGACGCTTCGGTGATCTCCCGCAGGACCTTGGCGGAGATCCCGTCGGGAACCCGCCTGCTGCGCTCGGGGTGCTTGCCGTATCGCGGCGCCCGCAGGCTGCCCGGGGATCTGCGGCTCATCCGTCCGTTCGGGTGATCGTCATACCGACATGGTCCCACCGATGACGACGCCGGTCACCCCTGTGTTTCCGGGTGCCCGTGGTGGGCGGGCGTGCGACGGGGGCTTCCGCGGAGCGCCCACGCGGTCAGGGCGGTGATCGGGAGCAGGACGATCGCGCTGGCGGCGGCCGCCGCGGTGACGCCGCCGGTGTACGCGGACGTCGCGGCGTCGACGAGGTTCGGGTCGGTGAGGGCCGCCGCGACGGTCTCGGCCGCGGGGCCCGCGGGCACGACGTCCGCCATGTTCGAGCGGTAGACCGCCGTGGCCGCCGTGCCGAGGACGGCGATGCCGAGCGCGGCGCCCAGTTCGGTGCTGGTCTCCGAGACGCCCGCGGCGGCGCCCGCGCGGCCGGGCGGCGCGGTGGCGAGGATCAGCGAGTTCGCGACGGTGCCGCAGCTGCCGACGCCGACGGTCATGACGGTGAACCCGCCCACGAACGCCCACACCGAGGTGTCGGGGTCGAGGAGCGCGATGCCGCCGAACCCGAAGGCGGCCAGGAGCATCCCCGCGGCGACGGGGACGACGGGACGGGCGCGGTCGGCGATCGTCCCGCGAGGGCCGCGCCCGCGGCCGTCCCGGCGAAGGTCGGCAGGGCGTGCACGGCGGCCTCCAGCGCGCTCAGCCCGTGCACGGTCTGCATGAACGTGAACGCGAGGGCGCCCATGCCCGCGGTGGACCAGGAGACGACCGTGTTCGCGGTGACGGCGGCGCCGAAGGCGGGCACCCGGAACAGGCCGATGTCGATCAGCGGGTGCGCGGCGCGGCGCTGCCGCAGGACGAACGCGGCGGCGAACGCGAGCCCGGCGAGGGCCGCCGCGACGGTGGCGGCGTCCGCGCCGTGGCCGGTGACCCGCTTCAGCGCCAGGACGAGAGCGAGGACGGCGGGGAGTGCGAGGACGGCGCCGAGCAGGTCGAACCGGACGCGCTCGGGGCTCCGGGACTCGTCGAGCACGATCGGTGCGACCACCAGCAGAAGCAGCATGACGGGGACGTTGACCAGGAAGATCGAGCCCCACCAGAAGTGTTCGAGGAGGAATCCGCCGACGATGGGGCCGGCGACGCTGCCGCCCGTGAAGGCGACGGTCCAGGCGCCGACGGCCGCGCGCCGCCGCCGCTCGTCCGGGTACATGGCGCGGATCAGCGCGAGGGTCGAGGGGGCGAGGGTGGCGCCGCCGATGCCGAGGAGGACTCTGGCCAGGACGAACGTCCAGGGGTCGGCGGCGAGGGCGAGGAGCGCGGAGGCGGCGCCGAACAGGGCGGAGCCGATCAGCAGGAGGCGGCGGCGGCCGATGCGGTCGCCGAGGGACCCCATGGTGATGAGCAGTCCGGCCATGACGAAGCCGTAGACGTCCATCATCCACAGCCACTCGGTGCCGGTCGGGGTGAGCGCGGTGGAGATCGCCGGGGCGGCGACGAACAGGATCGACAGGTCCATCGAGACGAGCAGTGCGGGCAGGAGCAGGACGGCGACGCGCATGGCGTGATCGTACGTACGTACAAATTCGGGTGTCAAACGTACGTACGTACAATGAGCGGCATGGGACAGCGTGACGACTTGCTGGCGGGCGCCCGGATCTGCCTCGCCGAGAAGGGCTACAGCCGGACGACCGCGCGCGACATCGCGGCCGCGTCCGGCGCGCACCTCGCCTCGATCGGGTACCACTTCGGCTCGAAGGACAACCTGATGGCCGTGGCGGTGCTCCAGGCGAGCGACGAGTGGGGCGACACGATCGAGGCGGCGGTGCGGGCGGCGGGGGAGGCGAGCCCGGCGGAACGGTTCCGGGTCTGCCTGGACGAGCTGTTCGCCGCGATCCCCCGGCAGCGCGACCTGCTCGTCGCGAGCATGCAGGCTTACACGGAGGCGCAGTTCAGCGCGGAGGTCCGCGAGCCGCTGGTGGAGTCGATCGCGCGGGGGCGGCGGGAACTGGCGGCGATGGTGTTGGGCGTGCCCGCCGGGACGGTCGGCGAGGAGACGGCCCGGGGCCTCGGGTCGCTCGTGCACGCGCTGATCATCGGGTTCGTGCAGCAGTCGCTGCTGGCGCCGGAGTCGATGCCGACCGCCGACCAGGTGGCGGAGGCGGTGAGCCTGCTCGCGCGAGGGGGGGTAGCGCGCGCCGGGCATGAGAAGAGGGCTTCCGCCACTCGGGGGCAATGGCGGAAGCCCTCGATATGGTCTTCGGTCCCGGGGATCCAGACGTTACGGATTTCAACCAGAATTTTCCGCGAATCGGGAATGACCTGGTCAGAGGGTATTCAGCCAGTTCCGCAGGAGAGCGTGGCCGCCGACCGACAGGATCGACTCCGGATGGAACTGGACGCCCTCGACGGGGGCCGAACGGTGCCGGACGCCCATGACGACGCCGTCCGGGGTGCGTGCGGTGACGCGCAGGACGTCCGGGACGGTCGCGGCCTCGACGGCGAGCGAGTGGTACCGGGTCGCGGGGAACGGGTTCGGCAGTCCCGCGAAGACGCCGCGGGAGTCGTGCGAGATGAGGCTCGCCGCTCCGTGGACGATCTCGGGCGCGCGGGACACCGTGGCGCCGTGGGCGTGCGCGATCACCTGGTGGCCGAGGCACACGCCGAGCACCGGGGTCCCCGACCGGACGAGCGGGACGCACACTCCGGCGTCCGCGGGGTGGCCGGGTCCGGGGCTGAGCAGGACGCCGTCGACGGTCGCGGCGTCGGCGGGCGTGACGTCCGTCCGGGACGCCACGCGGCAGTCGGCGCCGAGTTCCTTCAGGTACTGGACGATGTTGAAGACGAAGCTGTCGTGGTTGTCCACCACGAGGACCCGCGGGCTCACGGGATGCCGGGCCCCGAGGGCGACGGCGAGGACGGCGAGGACGGCGACGGCGTGCCGGTGACGACGCCGTGGTCGAACTGGACCTTCGGCTCGACCCACGGGAACACGACGTTCCACAGCAGCAGGCCGAGCGCGAGGACGGCGGCGCCGCCGACCGCGAGCTTGGTGTGCCACGCGCCGGGCAGCCGGCGCCAGATCCATGCGTACACGGGGCCTCCTACTTGGACGACCTACTTGGACGACACGCGCGGCTTCGCTGCGGTCAGCCGACCGAAGACGATCATCCGTTCGGCGTCGGAGTACTTCGGGTGGCAGGTGGTGAGGGTGATGAGCCGGTCGGACGGCTTCTTCCCCGGGTGGTACGGGACGGGCGCGGTGACCTCGACCGCGCTCGGTTCGACGATGTCGCGGCCGGTGACCTCGTAGACGTACTGCTCGTCGCGCGTGTCGATGAGGATCTCGTCGCCGCGTTCGAGTTCGCCGAGGTCGTTGAACGGCGCGGAGTACGTCGTGCGGTGGCCGGACAGGACGAAGTTGCCGACCTCGCCGGGCATGGCGCTGCCGGGGTAGTGGCCGGGGCCTTTGCGCAGGTCGTCGCGCTCGACGCCTTCGACGACGACGAAGCCGTAGTCGTCCCCGAACTCGGGGACGCGGATCCGCGCCATGCCGGAGCCGAGTTCGACCTTCTCGGTGGTGACCTCGGGCGCTTCCAGCCGTCGAGGAGCTCGTCGGTGAGGCGGTCCTGCTGGGCCTGCGTGTACTGACCGGTCCCCCACAGCTCGTAGGTGACGAACAGCATCAGGATCAGCCCGCCGGTGATGCACAGTTCGCCGAACCCACGGATCACCGTCCGCACCGCGAGTCCTCCTCTCCGAAAGGCCCGAAGTCGCCGTCGCCGGAAGGCTCGATGCCGGGTCTCCCGCCGGTAGCGTGAAAGCTGGGATGATGCTTGCTCGCGCTGGAGCCCGTACGCTGCGCCCCAGCGGATACGCTAACCGACAAAACACCCATGCGCGGTCCGGCGCTCCGGCCGCCGGACGCACGAGGAGAACGACCACCGTGGCCAAGTCGAAAGTGCGCAAGAAGGCGGTCTACACGCCTCCGCAGAAGTCCAAGGCGCCCGAGGTCAGCCCGCGCTGGCTGGTGCCCACGATGGTCACGCTGTGGCTGGTCGGCCTGATCTGGATCGCGGTCTTCTACGTCACCGCGAGCACCGGCACCGAGGTGCCGTTCATGACCGACCTGCACAACTGGAACCTCGGGATCGGGTTCACCGCCATCATCCTCGGGGTCATTCTCTCCACGAAGTGGAGGTAGCCCAGGGGACGCTCCCCTGGGCCACCCCGTAGGCCCTTTACTTACAACCCATACTGCGCGGACAGGTCCGCCGTCTTGACCGCCACGAGCACGCCCAGCAGCACAAGTGTGAGAACGGGCGCCGCCACGTGGACGGCGAGGCGGCGCGCCTTCGGCGCGTAGGCGTACGCGGCCGCGAGCGCGGCGCCCACGACCAGCCCGCCGACATGCCCCTGCCAGGAGATGTCGGGCACCGAGAACGTGATGATCAGGTTGATCACCAGCAGGAACACGATGGGGCCGGTGGGGGCGCGCATCCGGCGGCCGATCACGAAGAAGGCCCCGAACAGCCCGAAGATGGCGCCGGACGCCCCCACCGCCGCATCGCCGGGCGACCAGAGGTACAGCAGCACCGAGCCGCCGAGCCCCGACAGCAGGTAGAGGGCGAGGTAGCGCCACCGGCCGAGCACCTGCTCCAGGGCGGGGCCGATCGCCCACAGCGCCCACATGTTGAACAGGATGTGGGCGATGCCGAACGATCCCTCGGTCTGGTGCAGGAACGTCGAGGTGATGAGCCGGTACCACTCGCCCTCGGCGACGCCGACGAACGCGCCGTCGTGCAGGCCGAGCCCGACCATCATGAAGTCGAAGACGACCTCGCGCGACGCGCGCTCGAACAGGTACACCAGGACGCAGAGGCCGATCAGCGAGTACGTCACCACCGGCGTGGACGACGCCGCGGTGCGGGCGCCCAGCGCGGTGCGCGGAGCCGTCTTGCGCGCGTCCCGGTTGCCGTCGGCGACGCACTCCACGCACTGGTGGCCGACGGCGGCGTCCCGCATGCAGTCGGGGCAGATGTAGCGGTCGCACCGCGTGCAGCGCACGTACGTCTCCCGCCCCGGGTGCCGGTAGCAGGTCGGCACCGAGGTGTCGGGCGGGGGACTCTGTTCTGTGCTCATCCGTACTCCGGTCGGGCGGTGCGGGCTCTCACCCCCTCAACGACTAACGGCGCTCGATCGTCACCGTCTTGATCTTCACGTCCTCCTTCGGGCGGTCCATCGCGCCGGTCGGGACCTGGCCGATCTTGTCGACGACGTCGGTGCCCTCGATGACCTTGCCGAAGATGGTGTGCCGGCCGGTCAGGTGCCGGGTGTTGGCGACGTTGGTGGTGATGAAGAACTGCGAGCCGTTGGTGCCGGGCCCGGCGTTGGCCATGGCCAGCAGGTACGGCCGGTCGAACTTCAACTCCGGGTGGAACTCGTCCGCGAACTCGTAACCGGGGCCGCCGGTGCCGTTGCCGAGCGGGTCGCCGCCCTGCAGCATGAACCCGTCGATGACCCGGTGGAAGATCGTCCCGTCGTAGAGGGGCTTCTCGGTCTTCTGCCGGGTGTTCGGGTCGGTCCATACCCGGTTGCCTTCGGCGAGGTCGACGAAGTTGGCGACGGTCTCGGGCGCCTTGTCCGGGTACAGCTGGATGACGATCTTGCCGAGCGTCGTGTCGAGGGTCGCGAAGATTTCGTTGGCCACGAGGGCCTCCTCCTGGTCGTCGTCCGGACGGTCACGTCCGGGTGGTGTTCGTGCATTTCGGACGGTTCCTGCCGCGAAACCGTGCAGTCTCCGACATGCCGGAAACCGTCACCCTACGCGGTCGAACGGTCACTCGCACGGTGTTTACCCTCCGAGGCTCGGGAAGGCTGCAGACAGGACCTCGCAAACAGGGAGGTTAGCGTGTCCCTAAAGATCAGTATCCGTCGCAGGCCGCAGGACGGCGTGTACACGGGGTACCAGCGTGCACGGCAGGCGGCGATGCAGGGTGCGGAGACGTGCCGGCGGCAGGCCACCGTGGCGGCCGACCGGTTCATGCCCGCCGCGAGCGAGCGTGTCCTGGTCGCCCGCGGCTGGAGCGCGCCCCGGCTGCGGCGGGCCGCCCGTTATGTGGAGACGGGCATCGCACCGCGCGTGAGCACGTTCATGAACGACATGGCGCACAAGGTCGAACCGCCGCGGCGCAACCGGCCGTCCACCGTCGTGATGATGGCCATGACGGGCGCGGTCGTCGCGGCCGGCGCGGCCGGTGTGGTGATGACCCGGCGCGGCGCGGGCCGTGAGATGGCCGGCGGTTCGGAGGAGGGGGAGGCGACCTCCGCCGACTCCATGACCGTCAGCGGTGCCGATGTCGACGGCCAGGTGCATTCACCGCACTAGCCGCGGCGTCGCCGGTGTGCATGCGTAAGGCTCAGTGGAAGGGCCCGGTCCGCGAGGGCCGGGCCTTTCCCCTTCCGGTTCCGGCTTCGGTTCCGGCTTCGGTTCCGGCTTCGGTTCCGGCTTCGGTGCCGTCCGATTCTCGCCCGGTCCTCCCGTTCCGGCCGCCCCTACCAACCGGTACGGTGAACCGCATGTCGGCAGAATCCCGCTCGGTGCCGCGGCGACTGGGCGTCCTCGTCGGGGACCGCGCCCGCCGGGGGCTGCACACCGCCGTGCACCGGACCTGGGAGTGGATCCAGCGCCACGGCGAGATCACCCCGCACACCCACGGCGACCGCCGGTTCGCCTACCTGGGCGAGGGCGCCTGCATCGGCTTCCCGGTCGGCGCGATCTACGGCGAGCCGTGGATCTCGATCGGCGACCACACCCTCGTCGGGACGCACGTCACGATCTCGGCCGGGTTCGTCCCGGGCCTCGACCTCGGCCCAGACCTCGTCGTGCGAATCGGTTCGAGCTGTTCCCTCGGACGCGGCACGCACATCGTCGGCCACCAGTCGATCGAGATCGGTAACGACGTCTTCACCGGCCCGAACGTCTACATCACCGACCAGAACCACACCTACGGCGACCTCGACATGCCGATCGGGCGGCAGTGGCCGGAGAACAACCCGGTGACGATCGGCGACGGCTGCTGGATCGGCACCGGCGCGGTCATCCTGCCCGGCACCCGGCTCGGCCGCAACGTCGCCGTCGCGGGCGGCGCGGTCGTGCGCGGCGAGTTCCCCGACCACTCGGTCATCGGCGGCGTCCCGGCGAAGGTGCTGCGCAGCCACGACCCCGAGGAGGGCTGGCAGCCGCCGCTGCGGACGAACCCGCTGATGTCCCTGGACGAACTGGCCGCCCTGTCCGTGGACGGGCTGGAGGGCCTGCAACTGCTGCAGGACCGGCTGCGCGCCGAGAGCGACTCGAACGCCGCGAACGGGACGAGCGGGGCGAGCGCGACGAACGGGAGCAGCGGGACGAGCGCCGATGCGGGCGACGTCCGTCCGGCGGAGGTACGCGAGGAGACCGGCTGAGGGTCAGGAGATCAGGGCCCCCACCAGCACCCCGACCAGGACCACGGCGAACGCGGCGACCCAGATCCCCAGCAGCGCCGCCTTCCCCTGGCGGTCCACGGGTCCGAAGGCGAGCGCGCCGGGACCGTAGATCGTGTGCGGGGGCGCGTAGTACAGCAGGGCGGGATACCCGGCCCGCGTGTCGACGGTCGTCTCGGCCTTCCCGACCTTCATCCCGTAGTACGAGCACCAGACCCGTACCGGCCACACGCCCGGCGGCAGGGGCAGCGGGTTGTCGCCGTGTTCGATCCGCACGACCTGGTTCCCCGCCTGGGCGAGGACGGGCAGGCCCCGCCCGCGGTGACCGGCCATCTTGAAGGGCTGCAACCGGATCACGACGGAACTCGGGGCGCCCTGCAGCCGCCCGGGGCCGGGGCCAGGGCCAGGGAAAGCCATTCGTCCTCCAACCGCTCGTCCGAACATCTGCTTGGACGATCCGGTCGAATGGCGCGTTCCACCCGCCTTGACCATGCGTGTGGTCCGGCGCGGGTTTCACGTGAAACAACCCCGCCCCGGAACCCGGGACGGGGTCGAATCACGTGCAAGGTCAGTTGTAGCGGGCCGCGCTGCGCTCGCCGCCGCCGTTGCGCTTGCCCCCGTACGAACCGCCGCCGCCGCTGCGCCGGCCGCCGTGCGCGCCGCCGC
>NZ_MKJY01000099.1 GCF_001942465.1 Actinomadura sp. CNU-125 | reverse complement strand
CGGACGGTCGGCGCGGTCGGCGCCGTCGGCGCGGTCCAGGCCGAGCACGACGGCGGCGCCGCGGCGCAGCTCGGCCGCGGGCACGCGGGCCCGCTCCCACCGGTCGAGGACGGCCCACGGGTCGTCGAACCGTCCGATCTGCTCGTGCACGACCGTGGTGAAGCCCTCCGGGCCGCGCGCCATCCGGGCCTGCTCCAGCAGCGGCAGCGCGGCCTGCGCCGCCACGCCGGGACGGGCCGGGACGGCCGCGTCCGCGACGCCGTCGCCCGAAGCCGGGGCCCGGCCGTCCGGCGGCGACACGCCCAGCGCACCGGCGAAGGTGTCGGCGATCGCTCGTCCGCGCAGCAGCAGCCCCACCTGGCTCACCCGCCCGGTGCGGGCGTTGTGGCCGCCCTCGCTCAGCGGGGAGAAGCTGCCGAGCAGCACGTTCTCGCCGCTGAGCACCGACCGGACGCCCGCGTGCCGCTTGCGGACGTGGACGCCCGCGTCCTGTGCGGCCGACAGTTCCGCGAACGCCTTGCCGACGTTGCCGACGACGGTCGTGGGCGGATGCACGAGATGGACGCTCGCGCCCCCGGCCGCGACCTCCCGGATCTGCCGGGCCATCGCGTCGTTCGCGACCCGCGGGTCGATCCGGTCGTCGGTGATGACCAGCCGGTCGCTGCGGGTGGTCAGCGCGGACGCGATCAGGTCCCGGTGGGCGCTGTCGCGGACCAGCTCCACCGACGGATTCCGGTCGGTGACGCGGCGGATCGCGGCGAGGAGCGCGGCGTGGTACTCGGCCCAGCTCTCGGCCCACAGCTTGACGCTGGCCGCGTCGGCGTTCGCGGTGTCGAGCTCCGGCAGGTGCTCGGCGAGTTCCGGCCGCGGCGGGCGTCCGGCGATGCCGTCGAGGTCGTCCGGCCGGATCTCGATGCGCGCGCCGTTGCCCGCGAACGGGTAGTTCTTGCGCGCCCACAGCAGCGCCTCGGCGATGCACCGCGGGGTCGGGGGGCCGTCCGGGGCGGGCTCGACGAGCACGCCGAGCTCGCCCTTGTCGCCCTTCTTCTCCGTGGCGAGGGGGCTGCGTGCCCCGAAGAGGGCGCGGCGACCGTCCTGGATCACCATGCACGCGTCGGTCTGGGTGCTGCGCTCCTCGAAGAGGACCTGCGCGGGGCGGCCGGTCTTCAGCTCGTTCAGCGCGGTCCGGACGGGCGCGTCCAGCGCGTCGGACGAGCTGCGGCCCCACAGCACGACCAGGCCGACGCCCTTCTCCAGCCGTTCCCGCAGCAGGGGGAGGCACTCGTTCAGCGCGTGGTAGTAGATGAGGGGGCTGGAGATGACGAGCTGGTTGCGGGCCGCGCCGATCAGGTCCTCTACGGCCCACTTGTAGCCCGCGGTCCCCTCGATCAGGGTGACGGACGCGCGGGCCCGCTCCGCGTCGGCGATCCGCTCCCCGATCGTGGTGGCCAGGTCGCGGAGCTTCACCTGGTCGCCGCCCGCCGCACCGACCTCGACGTCCGGCAGCCGCGCGACGATCCGCGACATGTCCGCGAGGAGGGTCTGCAGCGTCTCCGGCGGGGTCAGGGCGTGGTCGGCCTGCCCCTTGAACTTGCGGACGAACTCGTGGTCGGGCTGCTCGTCGACCAGGTTCATGAGGTGTTCGGCCATGCGCTGCCGGGCCCGGCTGCCCCACATGTGGTCGTCGTCGACGAGCCGGACCACGAGCCGGTCGGTCTGGGCGTTGATGCTGGCGGTGACGTGCACCGACAGCCAGCGCAGTTCCTCGGGCGGCCGCAGCACCGGGCTGCCGAACCCGACGTCGAGGACGTTGTCCCGGAAACCGGCGGTCCGCCGGTCGTACCGGACGGCGGACTGGACGGCTTCCAGCAGGTCGCTCGCCGACAGATCGGCCTCGGTCACCCCGTGGTGCGCCGGGAGCTCCAGGCTGCCCTCGCGGGAGCGGCGGTCGCCCCGGTGCTCCGGGAAGATCTGCCCGGTCACGGGCTCGAACAGGAAACGCCTCGTCTCCTGCTTGGTGGAGACGTCGCGCAGCCCGCCCGCCATGAGGCTCTCCCGGGCGCCGTCGGTCAGGTCCAGTTCGCCCGTGTCGAACCGGACGAGCACGTGGCCCTTGCTCCACAGGCTGTGGACGACGTCGACGATGATGCGTTCCGGCAGCCCGAACAGGTCGACCTGCTGCTCCACGGTGGTGCGGTCCGCCGCGATCGCGCGGGCGACGAGGTCCTCCAGCGTCGTCAGCCCGCTCTCGGGGCCGAGCAGCACCTTGAGGGCGACGAGCCGGCACGGGATCGCGAGCTCGACGGTGTTGCCGTTCATCGCTCCGCGATCTCCTCTCCCGGGACGACGACGCCGTGGCGCTTGATCGTCGAGGTCACGATCTCCCACCGGCTGCCGCCGTTCTCCGCGAAATGCCCGAAGTTCCCGACCACCACCAGCAGCCGCCGCGCCCGCGACAGCAGGACGTTGGCGACCTCCTGCCGCCCGACGTGCCCGATGTTCCCCGAGACGGTGTTGCCGGTGCGCGTCGTCCGGACCAGGGACACGATCACGCGGTCCGCCTCGCGTCCCTGGAAGGAGTGCGCGGTGTGCACCCGGCCGCGGAGCAGGTCCTTGTTCTCCAGCAGCCGCTTCTGCGCCCGGTACGGGGTGAGGACGACGAGTCCGTCGGGTTCGTCCTGCGGCAGCGGCGTCGCGAGCGGCGCGGGACGCATCCGGTCCACGAGCCGGTCGATGAGGCCGACCTCCCCGAGGTTGAACCAGAACGGCTCCTCGACGCAGTCGTCGAGCCCGGCGGTGTCCACCCAGACGAGCGGACGGTTCTTCAGCGGCGCGGGACGCGTCACCCCGTGGTCCACGTCGGCCATCGCGGACGTGTCGAGGAAGCTCTTCGGCAGGCCGTCGTCGTCCAGCACCGGCGGTTCGAGCGGGTAGAAGGCCCGCCCGACGGGCTCGGCGATCGTCCGGTGCATCCGGAACTGCAGCGTCAGCCGTCCGAGCGGTACGGCGTTGTGGCTCACCGCGGCGGTCGTGCCGTCCTCGGCGGCGGCGAGGTCGTCGAAGAGGTGCCCGAACATCTTGAGCACCCGCTCGCGCTCCCTGCGCTCCTCGAAGTGCTGCCGCATGTCCTTGTCGGCGTGGTCGCGCAGGCTCGCGAGGAACTGCCCGACCTCCTCCTCGCGGTGGGCGCCGAGCTGCCGGTGGTCCCCGATCAGCGTCCACCGGGAGCCGAGGACGAGCGGGATCACGACCTCGGTCGGCCACGCCTTGGCCGCCTCCTCGACGATCACCCAGTCGAACATGTCGCCCGGATCGCGCACGGTGTCGGTGATGGTCGCGGCGATCGAGCAGGTGGCCAGCACCACGCTCGCGCCGCTCTTGATCCGGTCGGTCAGCTCGATCTTGTTCGAGGTGACGCTGCTCAGCCACTCCTCCGCGAGCGGACGGTCGTGCGCGGTGAGCGGCCGCGGGCGCTCGTCCGGCGGCAGGTCCTCGAACGCCCGGCGCTGCTCCGCGGTGAGGGAATCGGGATCGAGCATCCATTTGAGCCGCGTCTCGATGCCCTCCGCCACGCGCTCGGTGAGCATGCTCAGCGTGTGCTTGCGCACCTCCGCGTTCGTGACCTTGTCCTCGTCGTCCTGCACGCCCGACGTCTCGCGCAGGATCAGGCGTCCGGCATCTCCTTGATGAGGCGTGCGGCGATGTTGTCGAGGGCGTAGTTCGACTGGGCGCTCACCAGGACGCGGGCGCCCGGCTCCTCCACCAGGAACCGGCGCAGGGCGTGCGCGGCGACCGTCGTCTTGCCCGTCCCGGGCGGGCCCTGGAGGGCGTAGAAGGGATGCAGGGCGAGCATGTCGTTGATGCGGTCCGGCGCGTCGCCCTCAAGGTTCCCCAGCGCCGCGTCGTCGGCGGACGCCCAGCGTCCCCGGCCGAGGTCGTAGGCGATCGGCTTGCGGAGGCTGCGGATCAGCGCCGACTGGCTCTCCAGCATCACCCGGGCCTGGCTCTGCCTGCTCATCTGCGGACCCGACCCGCTGTCCTCGGCCGGGCGGAGCCAGCCCACGTTCGGGACGACGTCCTTGCCGAACGGCTTGACCACGATCGTGTCGCCGTCCTTGCGCTCCACGAACTTGACCTTCATCCGGTTGCGGCCGAAGTAGGGGCCCTTCTGGCGGCCCGGGACGACCTCCAGGGCGATGTACCCGGCCTCCTCGGCCTCGCTGTCGAGGTTCTCCACGAAGTCGCTGAGCCGGGGCCGCCGCTTGGGGTCGGCGCTGTAGGCGGTGAGGAGCGGGTTGCGGTGCCGCCATTCCGAGTCCCGGTACTCGTCGAAGACGAGCACGGCGAGCCCCGGGTCCTCCGCCTTGTCGATCCGGGTGAACGGGTACTTGCGGGCGTCGAGTTCGGTCCGCTGGTAGGCGAGCAGGAAGTCGAACGAGCGGAGGAACTCCTGCTCGTCGGCCGCACGCCGGCGCGTCCGCTCGACCTGGTCCGTCAGCGGCAGCCAGGACGGGCGGTTCCGGCGGACGTGCGCGAGGCTCTGCCCGGGGTAGAACGGGACGACCTCGATGCGGCCCGCCTTCCGGCGCGGCCTCGCCTGGACGAGGGCGTGCGCGTGGTTGCGGTCCTTGAGGTACTTGATGACCAGCGTGTCGTCGTGCCGCTCGCCGCGGCGCCTGCTGATGAGGTCCTCGTCGTACAGGTAGGCGCAGAACCAGACGGCCTGCTCCCCGATCAGCACCCAGCGGGCCTCTTCGAGCTTCTCGGCGTCGTCGGTGGCGTAGCCGACCGCCCCGGTCGGCGACCAGACCAGCTCGGCCCTGCGCAGCTCGCGGACGTAGAAGTTCTTCAGCTCCTCGCGGCCCGCCGGGGTGTCGGGGCTGTGGCTGATCCACTTGCGCAGCTCGAAGATCGTCTCGACGGACTGGTCGGGCATGAACGCGACCAGGCGCGGCATCTCCACGTCCTCCGCGTTCTCCCAGAGCTGCCGGATCCCGTCCCAGTGCTGCTCCAGCCGCCGCGACGCCTGGAAGGACGTCGGCCGCGACTCCGGGGCGTCCCGCAGCATCTCCTGCAGCAGCGTGGTGAGCGGCTTCGGCAGGTCGAACCGGCCGGTGAGGTGGCTGTGCATCTCCCGGTGCAACCTGGCCAGCGCGTCCGACAGGGCCGGACCCTCCGCGGCGCGGGCCGCCTCGTACGCGTCGGGGAGCAGCTCCGGAATCGGGCCGCAGAACCACTCCCAGCCGAGGACGCCCATGCCGAAGACGTCCGTCGTCTCGTAGTCGCGTTGCCTGGGGGCGCGCTCGTCCAGCAGGAAATCGAGCGTTTCGGGTGCGAGATACGCGAGGTGCCGTGCGTTCTCCATGCCGGGCGGAGGGGTCAGGTAGAGCATCCGGACCAGTTGCGTCACCTGCTCGGAATCCTGCAGGACGGTCCGCCGCACGAGGTTCCCGATGAGCGCGCTCATCTCGAACCGGGTGAGCTGCAGGGACGGGGCGTCCTCCCCGTGCCGCCGGACGGCCCGCAGCGCGCCCATCGTGAGGTTGCGGTGCATCAGCCGGGCGCCGTGCAGGTGCGTCAGCGCGTCGAGCAGCACGCTGAACATCTCCAGGGCCGCGGTCGGTTCCGCCCGCGCCCAGTCGACGGTGTCGTCGACCGAAAGCTGCTGTCCGAGGCTCTCGGTGATGGTGAAGGCGACGCCTTCGGGTGCGTGGAAACTGCCGCTGACGATCTTCGGCAGCGCCGGGTGGTCGAGCGCGTCCAGCCGCAGCAGCCCCCGCACCTCGTGCTCCCACAGTTCACCGGCGAATCCGTGAATCTGGAGGAAGAGGGTCACCTCGTGGCGCATCGCCTCGTCGCCCGGCCGGTGCAGTTCCGCGCGGACCAGCAGGTCCGGCACAACGACCTCCGGCTCGCCGACCTGCTCGTACGGACCGTAGGGGGCGCCGGGTTCACAGAAAAGCCGATCGATGAGTTTCGGATAATCCTCCGGCAAATACGCTCGCACTGGTCAATAGTGCCAACATTTCCCTGCAGACGTAAGGGATTCGGACCACTCCCGGACCACTCCCCCAATTCGGGGGACCTAGGTCATCTCTGCCAGGTCGAGGGCCAGCAGTCCGTCGTCCATTCCCACCACGAGCACCCCGCGTGCGTCCGGTGTCCCGGGGTCCCCTGGGACGACGCAAAGGGAACGGCACGGCGCGCCGAGGGGGATCGTACGCAGGCGGGTGCGTGCAAGCGGGTCCCAGGCGCGTACCGTCCCGTCCTCGCCCGCCGACAGGAGCAGCGGCGTGCCGTCGGCCCGGGGGCAGAGCGCGAGGGCCTGCACCCGGCCTTCGTGCCCGGGCGGCAGATCGGCGAACCGGCCCGCCGTGCCGCGCCACACCCGGATGCGGCCGTCACCGGCCGTCGCCGCCACAAGCGCGCGCGCGACGTGCGAAGGCGGCGACCGCGCGGACGTTGCCGTGCCCGGGCGCGACGCCGATCCGCCGCCACGTCCCGCTCGCCGCGTCGAACGTCCGGACGGGTCCGGTGTGCCAGCCGGTGACGAGCGTCCCCGCCTCCCCGGCGCAGCCGGAGAACGCGGTCAGCAGCTCGGAGTACACGCCGGGCCCGGCGGAACCCGCGCGGTCGGCGTCGAACAGGTTCGTGCGCTCCCCGGTCAGCGGATCGAGCCCGTACACGTACCGTCCGTGGCGGGACGGACGGGCGGTGCGGCGCGGCTCGACCGCCAGCAGTGCGCGTCCGGACGCGCCGGTGAACGCGGCGAGCGCACCCACCGGGCCGTCCGGCGGGTGCGGCGGCGCGGCCGGTTCGCCGTCCGCGCCCCGGCGGAAGGACACCCCGTCGTCCTCGTCCAGGACGGCGAGGACGCCGCCGGGCAGTGCGTCCACGGCCCGGACGCGGCCCGCACCGGCCGAGCGGACCGATGGCCCGGCGGCGTCGGGGTTCCACACCTTGACCGTCCGGTCCTCGCCGCAGCTCGCGAGCCGCGCGCCGCCGTCCGTGCCGAACTCCGCCAGCGCGTCGACGGGGCCGTGATGCCCGGTGAGCACGGTCGCCTCCCCCGCCCGCTCGCCGACCCCGAGCAGGTGGACGACGCCCTTCGCGGACGCCGCCGCGACGGTCGACCGGCCGACGGCCGCGAGCGCCCGCACGCCGCCGGGGACGGGTGTCGGCAGGGGCCGCGGCCCCTCCGCGTCGAGGTTCCCGTCGACGTCCCACACCAGGAGCCGCTCGTCCGTCCCGGCCGTGACCAGCAGCGCGCCGTCCACGACGGCGACGGCGCCGAGGGGGCCGAGGCCCGCGTTCCGCTTCCGCGTCCACCGGGTGCCGCCGCCGCCGAGCGGGTCCCAGATCCGCATCGTCCCGTCGTCGCCCGCGCTGACCAGCCGGGTCCGGCCCTGCGCCGGCGGCAGCGCGGCGAGGGCGGTGACGTGCCCGATGTGGCCGGTGAGCGGGTCGCCCGACGGTTCGCCCGTCAGCGGGTCGAGGAGCCGGATGCGCCCGCGGTTGGTGCCGACCGCCAGGTGCACGGCGCCGTCGGCGTCGGTGAGGACGGCGCTGGAGACGTACCACTCGGGCGTGCCCGCGCGGTGCACCTCGTCCGTCTCCAGGTTCAGCAGCCGCATGCTGCCGCGGCTCCGGCTCTCGTGCGTCGTCACCAGCGTCCGCGTGCCGTCGCCCGCCTCGACGAACGTCATGGTGAGGATGCGGCCGTCGCCGCCGATCGCCGGGGCGACGGCGTGCCCGGTCAGCGGGTCCCAGATGCGGACCTTGCCGTCCTCGTCGCCGGTGGCCAGCAGCCGGGCGCCGTCCGCGCCGCGCAGGCTCGCGGCGGCCTGCACACGGCCGCCGTGTCCGGCCAGCGTGAGGTGCGGCGTGTGGCGGCGCAGCGCGGACCAGCGCACGTCCCAGGACGTGACGGGGACGGGGACGGCCCCGGCGCCGTCCGCGAGCGACCGCGGGCCGACCGCCCGGGCCTTCCCGAGGCGCCGCAGCCCGCGCCGGTCGTCCGGCCCGGCGCCGTCCGCGAGGTGCGCGGTCGTCACCGTCCCGAGGACCTCGTCCGGGAGCGCGCTCAGGTCGCCGCCGCGCATCGCCTCCGCGCTCACCGCGCGCGGATCGAGCCGGTCGAGGACGTCCGGGCGGACGCTCAACTCCTCCCAGGCCCGGGAGAGCGACGCGGTGAGATGGCCTGGCAGATGCCGCGCGAGGTACGGGTTGAGCGCACCTTTCTGCCGCTCGGCCAGCGCGAGCAGCGCCTGCACCATCGCGAGCCGGTGCCGCGGCGCCTCCTTCGCGCTGCGGAAATGCTCCTGGAACGTGCGATGGGCGAGGCGGTACACGGACTGGCCGTCGTCGGCGTCCAGCATGATGTAC
Organism: Actinomadura sp. CNU-125; assembly: GCF_001942465.1. Classification (GTDB taxonomy): domain Bacteria; phylum Actinomycetota; class Actinomycetes; order Streptosporangiales; family Streptosporangiaceae; genus Spirillospora. The sequence continues at coordinate 58,421 of NZ_MKJY01000099.1, read as the reverse complement.
GGCGCGGCGGCCTCCTGGACGCGGCGGAGCCGCTCCCCGTCGATCCGCTCCCGGCCGATCGCACCGGCGGCGGTCGCCCAGACACGGTCGGCCAGCGGCAGGCCGCGGCCCCGCGCGAGCGCGAGCGCCTCCAGGACCTGCTCCGCGCCCGGCACCTCGCGGTTCACCCGCTTGACGGCCGCCGCGAACAGCCGCACGTAGTCGCCGCCGCGCAGGTATTCCGGGTCGTCGCCGTACTCGGGAGGCGGGTCGTCGCGCTCCGGATCCCCGCGGTCGTCGCCGCGCTCGGGACGCGGGTCGTCGCCCAGCAGGGACCCCAGTTCGTGCCTGCGCTCGGGACGCAGCAGGCCGGGGTCGGCGAGGATCTCCCGGACGGCGAGGTTCGCGTACAGGAACTCGTGCCTCCCGTTCGCGACCAGGGACGCGACGCGTGCCACGACTTCGTCGAACCCGTCCCCGGGGTGCTCGGCGCGCAGCGGTTCGAGGGAGCGCGTGACCAGCTCCGCCATGTCGTTCGCGTCGCTCGTGAGCCACAGCGTCGTCGTGGTCTTGGAGTCCGTGCCGTCGGCGCCGAGGGCGGCGAGCAGGTCGCGGCGCCCGTCGGCCGGGCGGTCCGGGCCGTCCAGCGAGGACGGCCGGGTGCCGACCGCCACCCGGATGTGCGAGAACGCGCGCGAGCTGCCGCAGCAGCCGCGCGAGCGCAGCGGCTCGGCCGCCTCGTCGAGCGCGTCGGCCAGGATCCGCAGCGGCGCGGCGCGCTCGCGCAGCCGCCCGAACAGCCGTCCGGTCCGCTCGCTCGGCGATGGCGCGGTGCCGAGCGAGCCCGCGCCCGCCGCGCCGCCCGCGCGATCGCCGCGGTGACGTCGTCGACGGACGCGCCCGTCAGCGGCAGGAACAGGTCGAAGCCGGGCGTGCCGTGCGTCCGCGTCCAGCCCATGCCGGGGAATCCGGCCCGGGTGAGCAGCTCGCCGACCTCGGGGTGGCCGTGCAGCGCGACGTTGCCGAGCACGGTCGACTTGCCCGCGCCCGCGCCGCCCGTGACGACGTACATGCCCGCGCCCGTCCGGGCCAGCCAGTCCGCGATGCCGACGCACTCGTCCCGCCGGTCGACGAAGTCGCGGCCCAGCTCACCGAGCGCGCCGCCGATCCGCAGCCGCTCGAACGGGGCGCGCTCGCCGTCCGGCAGCGCGTCGATCAGGGCCCGCAGCTCCGCGTGGACGTCCAGCGGCGCGGCGATCGGCTCGGGCAGCCGCGACGCCCGGACGAGCCCGCGCACGCCGACGATGCCGGGCGCGCTGACGACGCCCTGCTCGTCCGCCGCGAGCCGCTCCTCCAGCCGTCCCGCGAAGTCGCGCAGGTTGATGACGTCGTCGTTGTCGCTGTAGGTCGCGAGGACGTCGCCCAGCGCGGCGCGAAAAACCGACAGGTAGCCCCGGCCCCGGGCCGCGCCCGTCGCCACCAGGATGAGGCGTTCCCTGGCCCCGGCCAGCAGCAGCTTCGCCTCCAGGTGTTCCACGAAGGTCCGTGCGCCGCACGCCTCCACCAGGACGAACGTCCACTCGGCGCCGTGCCCGCGCTCCCCGACGTGGGAGATGACGTGCTCGGCGAGCGCCTCGGGGAGGAGCGCGGCGTCCTTGCGCATGCCCTTCTTCCCGGGGACCACGAGCGACGCCGAGTCCCGGTTCGACTCGCCGTGCCCGAACCACAGGAGCATCGACGAGCGTCCGCCCAGCTCGGCGCCCCAGTGCTGGAGGCGGGCGTCGGTGGCGCCGAGGTCGCGCCCGGCGCCCTCGTCCCACACCTGGTGGACGCCGCCGAGCGGGGCCAGCAGGTCGGCCACCGCGCGTGCCTCCGCGGTCGCCGCGATCGTCCGGTGGCGGGCCTCGCGGTACTCGTCGAACGCGAGCGGGACGACGAGGAAGGAGGCTTCGTGGGAGGGGGCGTCGTCCACGGGGTCAGTCCCGGACGAGCACGATCTGGGTCACGGGGTCGGACCCGGCGGAGACCGCGATCCGGTACAGGCCCGGCTCGTCGAGGACGGTCGCGGCGACGAGCGCGCCCGTGCCGCGGTCGCGGTACGGCTTGGGGCGGGCCACCGGACGCCCGTTGCCCAGCGCGTCCTCGACCTCGATGCTCACCCGGCCGGCCGCGCGGGCGTGTTCGACGACGATCTCGAATTCCTTCCCGGTCTCGGCGACGTCGGGGACCACGAGGCCCGGCGCGTCCTCGTCGCCGTCCGGGTCGTCGTCGCCGAGCGCCGTCCCCAGCCGGACCCGGTCGACCACGCCGCGCACGATGTCGAGCGCCGAGCGGGTGCCCGCGAGCGCGCCGTGCTGCTGCCCGAGGGTCACCGGCTCCGGGCCGCCGGGAGGACCGGCCGAGTAGCGGAACACGGTGCCGTCGCCCCGGTGGTCGACGGGGACGGGCCGTCCGTACTCGTCGCGGCGCAGTTCGTCGTCCTCGTCGCGGAGGAAGCCGTGGGGCAGAAGGTCCGCGGTCGTGTTCCGGATCCGGAGGGCCTGGTCGGTCGCCTGGCCGGTGCCGATGACGAGCCGATGGCCGGGCAGGTTCGCGGGGCCGGTGAACGCGCGGGTCCGCCGCGCGCGCCGGAACAGCTCCCGGTCGGCGCCGAGCGCCACGGCGTCGGCCTCGCCGAGTTCGACGACGTCGTCGTCGCCGGTCAGCACGCACCGGTAGGCGGGCAGGAGATCGTGGACGCCGGGGAGCGTCCGGGCGAGGTCTCGCAGGGCTTGGTGTTCGAGCGGCACACCCCGTCCGGTGTTCAGCATCCCGACCGCCTTGACGGCGCCGTGGAACGGCGTGCCGAGGGTGACCGTCGCGCGGACCTCGGCGGCCAGGTCGGGATGCCGGGCGCACATCGCCGCCGCGACGAGGCCGCCCATCGAATGCGCGACGATCACCGCGCGGGGTCGCGGGCCGTCGGCCGGACGGGCGCCGTGGGCGCGCCAGGCGTCCAGGTGGGCGCGCAACCCGGTCGCCAGCCGATCGGCGTTGAACTCGACCGAAAGGCGCCAGTCGTAGGCGAACTTCAGCAGCGCGTCCGGATGCGCGAGCGCCTTTTCCATCCGCCGGACGAGCTTTCCGTACGGCTCGATCCCCTTGAGGAGGGGCGCCCACTCGACGGTGTCGAGGAGCCCCGCGGGGACGATCCGTCCCACGTGCCCGTCCCGTTCCTCCGGTGTGACGGCGAGTTCGGCGAGGCCCTTGCGGTGCCGCCAGCGCGCCGCGTAACCGCGCGGCTTTGCCGACGCCCCAGAGCACCCGTCCGGACTCGGCGTGGACGAGCCGGCTGCCCATGATCCCCGGGACGATGACGACCGCGTCGCCGCTCCGGACCGTTCTGACGGGCGGCGGCGTCCAGGAACCTTGCGCGTTCATTCACGTCAGACTAGCCGGAAATGGCATACCGAATTAAGACACGTCCACTTTTAGCCAGGCACTTCGGGAACGGTAATCACTGCCCGGTCCCCGCCGCCCGGCGCCCGCCGCGGGGACGTTTTGCCCTTCTTCAGATTTCGAGGTTCTGCTCGATGTCCTTGAGCCGGTGCCGCGCGAGCGCCAGGTTGGCCCGCCCCCGGTCGAGCACCGCGTACATGAACAGGCCCTTGCCCTTGCGGCCCGACACCGGCCGGATGATGTGGTACTGCGAGGAGATGCTGATGAGGATGTCCTCGATGTCCTCCTGGATGCCGAGCTGCTCCATCGTCCGCAGCTTCGCCCGCACCACCTCGGTGTTGCCCGCCGCCGCGACCGTCAGGTCGAAGTTCTGCGAGCTGCCGAGGTGGCCGAGCGCCATCCCGCTGCCGTAGTCGACGACCGCGACGCCCACGGCGCCGTCGATCGCCATCATGTCCTTCAGGGCCAGATCCAGATTGGGCATGTGTCTCCCCTTCCATTCGGGTTCTCTGCGTTCGGGGCGTCTTAGCTCTGGTTGCACGGGTTCCGGTTCCCGGGGGTCCGGTTCACGGGGGTCCGGTTCATCTCCTGCTGGCCGCGAGGAGGGCCGCGACGGCGCGCGCCACCGGACGCGCCTCCAGATGGAGCCGGCCGACATTCACGTCCCCTTCCGCGAGCACCGTCAGCGAGGCGGCCGGCCCGGCCGCGTACGTCACCACGTAGCCGGCGCCGCGGACGACGACCTCGTGGAACCCGCCGCCGTGCGCCGTCTCCACGACCCGGTTCGCGAGCCCGAGCTGCGACGCCGTCACCGCCGCCATCGACGACGGCTCGATCGACGGCGGCAGGTCGTGCGCGATCAGCAGCCCGTCCACGGACGCGACGAGGCTCCCGGTCAGCCCCGGAACCTTCCGCAGCCCGAGCAGTTCGGCCTGCACCTCCGCCTCCAGCACTCCGGCTCCCGTCACAGCTCGACCAGCGCGGCGCGCAGCCGCTCCAGCAGTTGGTGGTCGGCGGGCGCCCAGCCGTCCCGGGCCGGTCCGCCGTCGAGAAGGAAGTCGGGCGGGGCCTCGCGCGCGGCGTCACCGGTGTCGCGGTCCGCCGGTGCGCCGGGCCGGACGGCCCGCACCAGTGACGCCGCCGCGAGGCCCCGCACCGACAGCAGGCAGCCGAACACCGTCCGGCCGAGGTCGCGTGCGAGTTCGGCGGGCGTGTGCCGCCCGTCCGCGTTGAGCAGGATCTCCGCCTGCAGCCCGGTCAGGAAGACCCGCTGCCGCCGCACCCGCCGGACCGGGACGACCGGTGCCGCGTCCACGTCCGCCGAGGGCCATTCGGCGTCCAGCAGGGCCCGCCGCCGGTGCAGTTCGTGGGCGAGCGTCGCCGCGGTCACCGGGCGGGCCGGGCCCCGCGATACCGGCCCTTCGGTGAACCGCGGCTCGCCGTCCGTCCCGAGCAGGAAGCACGCGGCGTCGAACAGCGCGATGGGTTCCGCCCACCGCCCCGCCGTGTACCGGCTCTCGGCGTGCACGACCGCCCCGGCGGCGACCTCGAACGCGCCGAAGTCGCCGACCCGCAGGACGCCGCTGCGGCCGTCCCGTTCCAGCCCGTGCAGGCGCGCAGCACCTCGCCCGTTCCGTGCGGCGCGGTCACCGGATCGCCATTTCCTGAACGAGTCCCTGCATCCGGAGCCGGGCGAGCGCCAGATTTCCCTTTTCGCGGTCGACGACCAAATGGACGAACAGGTGGCCGTCGAGGTCCGGGCCGGTGAGCGCCAGCAGGTGGTATCCGTCGGCTCCGCACACGATGATCTCCTCGACGTCGTCGCCGTCCGGCGTCGCCGACAGCGCCGCCGAGCCGAGCACCGAACGGACCACCTCGGTCGCCCCGGCGGCGTCCACGTGCTGGTCGACGCGCTCGACATGGTCGTCCCGGCCGGCCGAGGCCACGGCCAGCCCGCTCGCGCAGTCCACCAGCGTCACCCGCTGCGCCCCGGGAATCGCCATCATCCGCGCAAGGCAGTCATCGATGCGCAAGGCCCATTCCCCCACGAATGAGAGTTGCAGGAGACTGCACCTTACCCACAACTCGCCGCACTGCAGGCGCAAAATCTCATATGACGATCAAGGGCGGGAAGCAGTACATAAATACCACCCAGTATCGAAACCGCTCAGGCGCCTTGACCTCCGATTCGGCCCCCTTGACAGAGACCGAAAACCTGGCCGTATTCAGGCGGACGGGCCGAACCAGCGGCGGACCGCCGCGCCCAGTTCGTCCAGTTCCGCCCGGGACGGGCGAGGTGACGACGACGCCCACGCGACGTACGAATCCGGACGGACCAGGACGGCCGTGACGTCGGCCGTAACGTCGGACGAACCGGTGGCGCGAACGGCGTCCACCCGGCCGCCCGCCGCCGCCTCGGCCGCCTCGGCGGCCGAGCCGTCCTCGGTGAGGTCGATCAGCAGCGGACGTCCCGTCCTGGTCAGCTCCGCCAGCCGGACCGGGCCCCGCGACGTGCGCAGATCCATGTCGGGTGCGCAGCGGCCGACGAGCGGATGCGGGTCGCGCACGCCCATGTCGTACCGGACGTCGGTGCCCGCGATCAGGTCGGCGACGCGCCGCACGGCCCCCGGCTCGGCCAGCAGCTCGGCGAACAGCTCGCGCAGCCCGGTGACGTCGTCGCCCGGCGCGAGCAGCGCGCCCGTCGCCCGCGCGAACATGTCGACGCGCCGCGCCGCGGGCCGCCGCTCCGCCTCGTAGGAGTCGAGCAGCCCTGGCGGCGCCTCGCCGCGGACGTCCGCCGCGAGCTTCCAGCCGAGGTCGAGCGCGTCCTGCATGCCGAGGTTGAGGCCCTGGCCACCGGCCGGATCGACGTGCGCGGCGTCCCCGAGGAGGAACACCAGCCCGTCCCGGAACCGCTCCGCGCGCCGGTTGCTGCCGCCGGTCAGCCGCCGCAGCGCGTGCGGGCCGCCGCCGTCCGGCGGGCCGAACGGCACGTCGGTGCCGAGCACCCGGCGGACGCTGTCGCGCAGCTCGTCCAGGGTCATCGGCGCGTCCGGCCCCGGCACGTCCCACTCCATCGTGGCGATCGTGGGCGGCCGTCCCGGCAGCGGCGCGAACGAGAACCCGCCGTGCTCCGTGCGCTCCCCGAGGAACGGCAGGACGAGCCCGTGCCCCGGCACGTTCAGGCCGCCGGTCGCCGGGTCCAGCCACTCGTCCGGCACCGTCACCTCGCCCCACCTGCGGGTGATCCGGTCGTAGCTGACGCCCGGGAAGCCGATGCCGCACAGCTTGCGGGTGGCGCTGTGGCCGCCGTCCGCGCCGACGAGGTGGCGGGCCGCGAGCCGGTACGTCCCGGCGGGCCCGGTCACGTCGGCGAACACGGCGCCGTCGTCCTGCTTCAGGCCCGTGAGCTCGTGCCCGTACCGGACGTCCGCGCCCAGTTCGGCCGCGCGCTCCGCGAGGACCCGGACGAGGCGCGGCTGCGGCACCGGCAGCGTGTAGACGGGGCTTTCGTCGAGGATGCCGAGGTTGAGCGGCATCGCGGCGAACATGTAGAACGGCGACGGCTCCGGGCGCGGCTTGCCTGCCAGCCGCTCGTACAGGCCGCGCCGGTCGACCATCCGCACGACCTGCCCGACCAGGCCGTTCGCCTTGGCCTCGGCCGCCGGGCCGGGCTCCCGCTCCAGCACGACCGGCCGGAGCCCGGCCAGGCCGAGCTCGCAGGCCAGCATCAGGCCGTTCGGGCCCGCCCCGACGATCACGACGTCGGCGTCGATGTCGATATCCGTGTCGATGTCCATGTCCGTTCCTTCCGTCACGGGGTGGGGAGGCCGGCGGTGAGCCGGTCGAGGGCCTCGCGCAGGACCGGGCCCACCGGGGCGCCCCGGTCGCCGCGCAGCGCGTGCACGATGGCCGCGCCGACGGCGGCGCCGAGCACCGCCGCCGTCAGCCCGGGGTACAGGTCGCGGGCGGTGTCGGTCCCGGTCCGCTCGGCGATCGCGGCGGCCAGTTCCGCCTCGGCGGCGGCGTGCGCCTTGGCCATCTCGCCCGCCAGCGCCGGTTCGCCGAGCAGCAGCCGGACCCCGTCCGCCCGCCGCCGCAGCCCCTCCGCGTCCGCGCCGTCCGCGCCGTCCGGGTCCGGCGGACGCCGGTCCGGCGGGGAGCCGAACTGTTCCTGGACGGCCGCGCCGATGGCGTCCCACAGGGGCTCGTCCGCCGGACGGGCGCGCAGCCCGTCCGCGACCCGGCGCATCCGGTCGACGTGCCGGGCGGCGACGGCCTCGGCCTTCCCGGAGAAGTAGTTGCGGAACGTCCGGACGGACACGTTCGCGGCCGCCGCGATGTCCTCGATCGTCACCGCGCTCCACCCGCGCTCGACGATCAGCCCGATCGCCGCCGCGCTCAGCGCGTCCCGCGTCTCCAGCTTCTTGCGCTCGCGCAGGCCCATCGCGCGCCCGCCGTCCTCGTCTTCCATGCGGGCCACCATAAACGAAACTTGCCGATCCGGCAAAGATACCGGATCGGCAAGTTTTTCCTCGTGCTCAGCGCTCGCCGCGGCTCCAGAAGCGGTACTCGTGGTCGTTCTCGAAGTCGGCGCGCTTCCACTCGCCGGGGGCCAGCGACTGGACGTACCGGCCGTGCCGGCCGCGGTCGTCGCGCAGCCGCGGCCAGGACGCCTCGCCGCCGCCGTTCGGGTCACCGGTCGCGGCGAAGCGCGTCCAGGCGCCGATCATCCGGTCGGCGAGCGCGGACTGCCCGGGGGTGAGCTTCTCGAACAGGGGCAGGTCGAACAGGTACGCCAGCTCGGACATGTGCTGGGCGGCGGCCGGGAAGCTCGGCTCGCCCATCCCCACGTACCAGGGGGTCTCCCGCGCGGCGAACTCGTACATGCGGACGGACGTGCGGCGCGACAGCGCGCGCGCCGTGTCGAGGGTCGGCACCGACCAGATCGCGTCGGTCTTCGCCTTCGCCAGCGAGCGCCCGGCCGAGTCGCCGAGCGGGTAGCGCCGCAGGACGGCGTCCGCGCGCTCCTCGAACGCGACCCGGATCTCCTTCTCGTACTCGTCGTCCGCCATCGGCTTTCCGGTGGCCAGCTCCCGCCCGAGGATCATGCCGTTCTCCTCGTCGCGGTTGACGCCCATGAGCACGGGCACCCGGTTGAACCGGCCCTCGCGGAACGCCTCGTCCACCGGGAGCGGCAGGTCCCGCGTGCCGCTGATCGGACGCGGTTCCCGTTCCGTCCCGTACGCCGCCAGCAGCGTCTCCATGGGCAGTTCGCGCAGGTACTCGCCCACGTCCGCGCCGTCCGGGAGTTCCTTGGTCAGCTCCTTGATCACCTTCTCGCTGTCCTCCAGGGCTTCCGCCCGGGTGCGGGAGGCGTTGCCCGGGGTCGCGCAGGGCGCGCTCTGGACGATCGCCTTGTCGAACAGCCCGGCGGACGTCGGCGACGCGAGGTGCCCGCACACGGCGAAGGCGCCGCCGGACTGGCCCATGATCGTCACGTTGCGCGCGTCGCCGCCGAACGCCCCGATGTTGTCGCGGACCCAGCGCAGCGCGGCGCGCTGGTCGTCCAGCGCGAGGCTCCCCGACTCCGGCAGGGACGGGTGCGTCAGGAAGCTCGTGACGCCCAGCCGGTAGTTCATCGACACGACCACGGCGCCGCTCGCGGCGAGCCTGTCCGGGCCGTACAGGTGGCCCATCCCGTACATCATGCTGCCGCCGTGGATCCACACGATGACCGGCAGCTTCCCGGTCGCGCCGACCGGGGCGGTGACGTTGACGTTGAGGCAGTCCTCGTCGGTGCTCGCCCGCCCGATCGGCAGCCCGGCCGGCTGGGCGCAGACCTTGCCGGGCTCGACGGCGTCCCGCACGCCCGTCCAGGCGGGGACGGGGCGCGGCGCGGCGAAGCGCTCGGCCGTCGCGTACGGGATCCCCTGGAAGGACCGCACCTGCCGGCCGACGGTCCCGCGCACGGCCCCCTTGTCGGTGACGACGATCGAGGGGTCGGTCTCCGCGTGGGCGGTCGCGGCCGGTGCGAACGGGGCCAGCATCGCGAGGCCCAGAGCCGCCGCCGAGGTCTTCTTCATGTCCGTTCTCCTGTCGATCGAGGCGATGGCCGGAACAGTAACCGGAGTTTGCACGATCGCGCAACACGATCGCGCAAAACGTTTGCGCAAAACGATCGTGCAAGGAGCTGGTACGCTCCCGCGCATGGGAAACCGGGAGGATCTGCTGGCGGGCGCGAAGCGCTGCCTGCGCGAGAAGGGCTACGACCGCACCAGCGTTCGCGACATCGCCACCGCGGCGGGCGTGAGCACGGCCGCGATCGGCTACCACTACGGCTCCAGGGAGGCGCTCCTCGACCAGGCGCTGTTCGAGCTGCTGGACGAGTGGGGCGACAGCATCGGCCGCGCCCTCGCCCCCGAACCGGGCGACGACCCCGCCGCGGGCTTCGCGCGCATGTGGGACGGCCTCATCGAAGAGTTCGCCGCGCACCCCGACCTCTGGGTGGCCAGCGTGGAACTGTTCCTCCAGGCGCAGCGGAACCCCGCCGTGCGCGCCCGCCTGGCCGAGGGCGTCCAGGGCGGCTGGCGCGGCATGGCCGGGATCCTGCGGAGCACCCCCGAGGACGCGGTCCCCGACCACGCCGCCCGCACGCTCGGCATGGCGCAGACGGCGCTGATGTCGGGAGTGATGATCCAGTCGCTCAGCGACCCGGAGAACGCCCCCACCTCGGCCGAAGTGCTCGAAGGGCTACGCGCCCTCGCCGAGATCGCGGGCCCCGCCTGACGCCCGTCCGACGGAAACCCCGGCGTCGTGCGTCAGCCGCAGCGCCGTCCGTCCAGGCTGCAGTGGTCGGGGGAGGACGACTCGCCGGACGCCTGGAACGTCACGGTGGCGCTGCCGCCGGGCGGGAGAACGCCCAGCCGCGCGACGACGGTCCCGCCGGACCACTCGCTCGGGACGCCCCAGGCGGACGTGATGTGCACGCCGCGGCCGTAGCCGAACCGCAGGTCGCCCGCGTCGACGGGCCGTCCGCCGTGGTTGGTGACGGTGACGGCGCCGATGAAGTTCGTCTCCCAGTCGCCCCGGGTGCTGTAGTCGGTCCGCAGGCCCGAACCGCGCCGGTCGTCGTCGCCGCGGCCCCGCCACCCGTCGCGGTCTCCGCGGCCGCGGTCGTCGTCGTCGCGGTCCGGGGTCTCGGACGTGTCCGGGGCGGGGCTCTCGGTTGGCGATTCGGAGGGCGAGGGGGACGGCGCGGAGTCGGAGGCGGCCGGCTCGCCCGGTCGCTCCGACGGACTGGACGATCCGGACGGTTCGGGCTCGGCGCAGTCGGGCGCGCACCCGGCGGCGCGGGGTTCGGGCGGCGGCGGCTCGTTGACCAGCGCCCAGCCGACGAGGGAGCCGCCGATCACGACGAACGCGACGACGGCGGCGGTCAGCAGCCGTCCGCGACCCGCCGCCGGCGGCGGGTCCGGCGAACGGTGCCGCCCGGGCGCCCGGCCCGGCTCGTCCCCGGCGCGCCGCTCCATCACGCACTTCCCCGCACGACCTGGCCCATGATCGGCGATCCAACCAGAAACATCCGCCTTTCGCACGACCCCGGTAACGTGAAGCCGCACGCGCCACTTGGGGGAACCGCATGCACATCGTCGTGGACGATCTCGCGGGGCCGGAGATCGCCGAGTTCCTGGACGGGCACGTCCGCGAAATGCGGTCGATCACGCCGCCGGAGAGCAAGCACGCCTTCGATCTCGACGCGCTCCGTAAACCGGGCGTCACTTTCTGGTCGATGCTGGACGCCCAGGTCATCGTGGGGTGCGGCGCCCTCTCCCGGCTGACCGCCGAACACGCGGAACTTAAGTCGATGCGGACGGCGTCCAACCGGAAACGCAGCGGAGTCGCGTCACTCCTGCTGTCGCACATCATCGGCGAGGCCGGACGGACGGGTTTCACCCGGGTGAGCCTCGAAACCGGTTCGGCCGACTTCTTCGAACCGGCGAGAAAGCTCTACGAAAAGTTCGGCTTCGGCTACTGCGAGCCATTCGGGGACTACCGTCCCGACCCGAACAGCGTCTTCATGACGAAAGCCCTTGACCTTCGAGCCGGGTCGAACGCTTAGCGTCGGCGGCATGGGCACGATGCGGATCTCGCGGCTCGCCGAACGCACGGGCGTCCCGGCGACGACGCTGCGGTACTACGAGGACGCGGGCCTGCTGCCCGCCGAACGCACCCCGGCCGGATACCGGACGTACGGGGACGAAGCGGTGCGACGGCTGGAGTTCATCGGCACGGCGAAGCACCTGGGCCTGCCGCTGGCCGAGATCCGCGAACTGCTCGCCGTGTGGGCGGACGGGTCGTGCGCGCAGGTCCGCTCGGACCTGCGCCCCCGCGTCGCCGCCCGCCTCGCGGACGCCGAACGCCGCGCCGCGGGCCTGCACGACTTCGCCGTCCTGCTGCGGACGGCGCTCGGCCGCCTCGACGCGATGCCGCGGCGCGCCGAACCCTGCGGGGACGACTGCACCGCCCTCGACGAACCCGCCCCGGTCGCGTGCGCGCTGACCGGCGACGGCATGGCCGGACGCGTCGAGGAGTGGCGGCGCGCGGTCGGGGACGCCCGTCCGGAGCGGGTCCCCGGCGGCGTGCGGCTGACGCTCCCGGCGTCCCGGGCCGCCGAGGTCGCCCGGCTCGCCGCCGCCGAACAGGAGTGCTGCCCGTTCCTCGGCTTCCGCCTGCACTTCGACGGCCCGGACGTGCACCTGGACGTACGGGCCCCGGCCCACGCGGCCCCGATCGTCGACGAACTGTTCGTAGGCTGAGCCGTCCGGCCACGCGGGGACCACCTGCGGGTTCGTTCGCCGGGGCGGCCGGAGACCCGGCCGGACCCGTTCGTCGAGGAGGAGGCTTCGCCGTGCTGATCGCCCGCTCGATCGCGCTGTTCGTCCTGGCGGCCCTGCTGGAGATCGGCGGCGCGTGGCTGGTCTGGCAGGGCGTCCGGGAGCACCGGGGCTGGGCCTGGATCGGTGCGGGCGTCATCGCGCTCGGGGCCTACGGCTTCGTCGCGACGCTCCAGCCGGACGCCCATTTCGGGCGTGTGCTGGCCGCGTACGGCGGGATCTTCGTCGCGGGGTCGATCGTGTGGGGGGTCGTCGCGGACGGCTACCGTCCCGACCGGTTCGACGTCGCCGGCGCGCTCGTGTGCCTCGCCGGGATGGCCGTGATCATGTACGCGCCGCGCGGCCACTGACCGTCCCGTTCGCCTCCGCGGGCGGCCGCATACGGCCATATAGTTGATGCTGACTAATCAAGCTTTGATAATCAGGATCAACTGAACGACGAGGAGGCGCGCCCGTGGCGCAACGACGCAAGGTGGGCAATCCGCTCGCCCTGGCCGTGCTCGCCTGGCTGATGCTGGAGCCGATGCACCCCTACGAGCTGGCCCGGCGGCTTGAGGAGAGCGAGCAGGACCGCAGCGTCAACTACAACCGGGGCTCGCTGTACATGGTGGTGAAGCAACTGACGAAGGCCGGTTTCATCGCCGAGCTGGAGACGGTCCGCGACACCCAGCGTCCGGAACGGACGGTGTACGCGCTGACCGACCCCGGACGGGCCGAGCTGCACGACTGGCTGGGCGAGCTGGTCGCCCGGCCGCGCGACGAGTATCCGCACTTCGGGGTCGCGCTGTCGCTGCTGAGCGTGCTGCCGCCGCACCGGGCGGTGGAGCTGCTGGACGCCCGCTCGGCCGCGCTGGCCGAACGGCTGGCGGACGTCCGCGGCCGGGTCCGGGGCGCCACGGACCAGGGCGTCGAGTGGGTGTTCCTGGTCGAGGAGCACTACCGGGTCGCGCAGCTGGAAACCGAGAGCCGCTTCGTCGCCGAGCTGATCGAGGGGCTGAAGCAGCCCGACTACGTCCGCAGATGGCAGGAAATGTTCGGGAGTCGCACATGAGCACGGGAACGACGAGGACGGCGCTGGTGATCGGCGGGGGCATCGCCGGTCCGGTCACCGCGATGGCACTGCGCAAGGCCGGTATCGAGGCGACGGTGTACGAGGCGTATCCGGGCACGGCCGACGGCGTCGGGGTCACCCTGACGCTCGCGCCGAACGGGCTGGACGCGCTGCGCATCGTCGGCGCGGACGAGGCGGTGTCCGGCATCGGGCAGCCGCTGGTCCGCAGCGAGATGCTGGACGGGCGCGGCGGGCGGATCGGGGAGCTGGCGGGGCCCGCGGGCCTGCCGCCGAGCCGCGGCCTGTGGCGGGACGAGCTGTGCCGGGTGCTGCACGAGACGGCGGCCGCGCAGGGCGTCGACGTCCGGTACGGCAAGCGCCTCGTCGGGGCGGAGGAGCACCCGGACCGGATCGTCGCCCGGTTCGCCGACGGCACCGCGGCCGAGGCGGACGTGCTGGTGGGCGCCGACGGCATCCGTTCGACGGTCCGCGGCCTGATCGACCCGGACGCGCCGGAGCCGCTCGCCGCGCGGCTGCTGAACTTCGGCGGGGCCGCCGACATCGCGGTGCCCGCGCGGCCCGACTCGTCGTACTTCGTGTTCGGCCGGCGCGGGTTCTTCGGGTACTGGGTGCAGCCGGACGGCCGCACGGCCTGGTTCGCGAACCTGCCGCACGACCGGCCGGTGCCGGCGGCGGAGGCCCGCGCGGTCCCGGCGTCCGAGTGGCTGGCGCGGCTGCGCGAGGCGTACGCGCGGGACGAACCGGCCCGGGACGTCCTGGCCCGCACCGACGCCGGGGCGCTGGTGGTGCTGGGGTCGCTGGAGAGCATGCCGAAGGTGCCGACGTGGCATCGCGGCCGGATGGTGCTGGTCGGGGACGCCGCGCACGCGCCGTCGTCGAGTTCCGGGCAGGGCGCGTCGCAGGCGGTGGAGAGCGCGGTGCAGCTGGCGCGCTGCCTGCGCGACCTGCCCGGCCCGCCGCCGGGCGCGTTCGCCGCCTACGAGCGCCTGCGCCGGGCGCGCGCGGAGAAGATCATCGATCGCGGGAACCGGACGAACGGCAGCAAGACGGTCGGTCCGGTGGGCAGGACGATGATGAAGCTCATGATGCCGGTCATGACCCGGACGTTCCTCTCCCCCGAACGGACGCTCGGTCCGGAGCAGCGCTACACGATCGACTGGGACGCCCCCGTCGCGGCGTGACCCCCGCCACCGCCGGTTTTGTCGCACTTTGTCCGGGCAGGTCAGCAGGCGACAGTCGCTCCACACGCAGCGACGGGAAGGGGACGACCGTCCATGATCGGCTTCATCGTCGCAGGACTGATCATCGGCGCGCTGGCCCGCCTGATCAAGCCCGGCAAGCAGCGCCTGGGGATCTTCGCGACCCTCCTGCTGGGCCTGGTGGGCTCCGTCATCGGGGGCACCATCGCCAACCTGCTGGGCACCGGCAGCATCTGGGAACTCAACGTGCTCGGCTTCGTCATCGCGGTCATCGCCTCGGTGCTCCTGATCGGCGTGGCCGAAGGGCTCAGCCACCGCACCAGAGAGAAGGAACCCCGCTAAAGAATTTCCGCCGCGATGTCACGTCCTCGCCGGGCACCCCGTCGTTCGGGTGATTCCACACGGTAGGAGGAGCCATGACGTCACCCATCCTGGTCACCGGAGGCACCGGCACCCTGGGCAGCCTCGTCGTGCCGCTGCTGCGCGACGCCGGACGGCCCGTGCGGGTGCTCACCCGCAGTGCGCGCGAGCCGCGCGGCGGCGTCGAGTTCGTCACCGGCGACCTGGTCGAGGACGAGGGCGTGGACCGCGCGGTCGAGGGGGTCGAGACCGTCGTGCACCTGGCGGGCGGCCGCAAGGGCGACGACGAGGCGGCGCGGCACCTGGTGCGGGCCGCGAAGGCCGCCGGGGTGCGGCACCTGGTGTACATCTCGGTCATCGGGGCGGGCTCGGTGCCGCTCGGGTACTTCCGGCAGAAGTTCGCCGCCGAGCGGATCGTCGAGGAGTCGGGCGTCCCGTGGACGACGCTGCGCGCGGCGCAGTTCCACGGTTTCGTGCTCGCGGCCTTGCAGGGCATGGCGAAGCTGCCGGTGATGCCCGCGCCGCGCGCCATGCGGTGGCAGCCGGTGGACGCGCGGGACGTCGCCGAACGTCTCGTCGAGCTGACGCTCGGCGCGCCCGCCGGCATGGTGCGCGACCTCGCGGGCCCGACGGTGTACGACATGGCCGACCTGGAGCGCGACTACCTGCGGGCGAGCGGCAAGCGGCGGCCGCTGCTGCCGGTCGCGATGCCCGGCAAGGTCGGCCGCGCGTACAAGGACGGCGCGAACCTGGCCGTCGACGGCATCGACTTCGGCCACCGGACCTGGGAGGACTTCCTCGCCGAGGAGTTCGGCGCCCGTCCCGCCCGGCACGCCTGACCAAACAGAGTTGCGTCATGAAACCCTGATGCGGTCCAATGGGTTTCATGACGCAACTCGCTGTGCGCGACGCGGCGCACATCGGTTCCCTGGACGGCGTCCGCGTGCGGCCGTACGGCACCGCCGACGGCGCGCGGCTCCGCGGCATGGCCGCCCGCCTGTCCACCGCCAGCCTCTACACCCGGTTCTTCTCCGGCACCCCCCGCATCCCCGACCACTACGTGACGATCATGAACCGTCTCGACCACTGGGACCGGGACGCGCTCGTCGCCCTCCTGGACGGCGACATGATCGGCATCGCCGAATACTGCCGGGACGCGGACCGTCCCGCGTGCGCCGACATCGCCGTCCTGGTGTGCGACCCCTGGCAGCGGCGCGGCGTCGCGACCGTCCTGATCCGGTTCCTGGCGCAACTGGCCGGACGGCGCGGCGTCCGCGAGTTCGGCGCGGACGTCCTGCCGGGCAACCGGGAAGCCGTGTCGGCCCTGCACAGCATGTGGCCGGACGCCGTCCCCGCCTACCGCGACGGCCTGGCCCGTTACGCGCTCCCGCTCCCCGGACGCCCGGGTTGAATCGCACTGGTCGCGGCCATTTACGATGACCGGCATGACCCAGAACCTGCTCGGCGGCCCGCCTCCGACCGAACTCCCGGACAACACCGAGGCCCGCACGGCCTTGGAGAACGGCGTCGACCCGTTCGAGGTCGCCGCGCGCCACCCGGACCACCCGGGCGCCTGGGCCGAACTGGCCGACCGCGCCTTCGCCAAGGGCAGCGTGATCGACTCCTACGCGTTCGCCCGCACCGGCTACCACCGGGGCCTCGACCAGCTGCGCCGCGCCGGCTGGAAGGGCCAGGGGCCGATCCCGTGGGCGCACGAGCCGAACCGCGGGTTCCTGCGCGCCCTGCACGCGCTCGGCCGCGCCGCCGCCGCGATCGGCGAGGACGCCGAGGCCGACCGCTGCAAGTCGTTCCTGCGCGACAGCAGCGCCGAAGCGGCCGACGCCCTCAACGGCGGCTGACCAGCACCCTCGCGGCCCGCGCCGCCAGCCCGGCGAGGCCCGGGATCGACGACGTCACGAACGGGCCGTCCCCCGCCAGGTCCCCCGCCACGAGGACGCGCGGGTCGGGACGGCCCCCGACGACGAGCCGCCCGGTGCCCGGATCGACGGTGAGCCCGCCGTCCGGGTGCCGGGCCGCCCCCTGCCCCAGCAGGGACGAGACGAGCGGCCCCGCCGCCCGCGGAACCGCGTGGGCGGGCGGGTTCACCGCGTTGATCACCACGTCGGCGGCGCGGACGCCCGCCGCGTGCCGCACGCGGAACCGTCCGGAGGATTCCTCGATCCCGGCGGCCCCCGAGAGGATTTCGAGGGTTCCGGCGTCGAGCAGGTCCAGCAGGACGGCGGCGTTGCGGGGCACCATCGGGGACGCCTGCGCCAGGATCGTGCGCGCGTGGGCGCGCAAGCGCCGCCGGTCGGCCTCGGGGAGCCGCCGCCACGCGACCGGGCCCGCGATGTGCGTGGCCGTCCGGACGATCCGGCGGCCGGGCAGCGGCGAGTCCATGTCGTCGAACTGCTCGCGCAGGACCCGCGCCGGATCGCCCCGCATCGACGCGGCGATCAACGCCGCGACGTCGTCCCAGCTGTCGCCCGCCTCGGCCAGCTCGGTCCGGGCGAGCGCCTCCAGCCGGTCGAGGGTCACCGGGCCGTCTAGGGCCCGCAGGTGGTCGGGCGTGAGGTACCGGACGTCCGTCCGCATCGGCCGCTGCCAGACGTGCGGCAACGTCCCGCTGCGGGACACGAGACTGATCCTCCCGGTGTGCGCGCGCGCCGCCAACGACACGACGATGTCCACGGCGGTGAGCCCGGCGCCGATGACCGCGACGTCCCGGTCGCGGGGGACGCCGTCGAGCGTCCGCTCCAGCGGGTACGGGTCGGCGACGAAGCCGGGCGCGCCCGCGAGCCCGTAGAGGTCCGGGCCCGTCCCGCCGCCCACGCACAGGACGGCCGCGTCGGCCGCGCGGCGGCCCCCGGCCGTCTCGACCGTGACCCGCTCTCCCGGGGCGCCGAGGCCCAGGCCGGTCACGGCCGCCCGCACCACGTCCGTCCGGGCGAACCGGCCGAGCGCGGCGGCGGCCGTCTCCTCCAGGTACCGCCCGTAGACGGCGCGCGGCGGAACCGGACGCCCGAGCCGCTCGTCGTCGTACTCGCCGGTATCGCCGAGCCACTTGGCATAGTGCTCGACGTCGCCCGCCCGGATCGACATGATCTCCGGCGGCACGTTGACGCGGACGGATTCCAGGTCGGGCCCGTACGGGCGGCCGCGCCACGGCAGCGGCGCCGGGTCGTAGACGGTGACGGACTCCACGGCGGCGGGGTCCAGGGAATCCAGCAGGCCGACGGCCGCCGCTCCCGCCCCGATGATCGCGATCTCCATGGCCCGAGCCTCGCCGCCGCGCCGCGCCCGCCCCATCCCCCCGCCTCGGGGACCCGCCCGTCCCGCGACCCCCCGTTCGAGGGGGTACGGGTCGCCGCGCGGGCGGGCAGACTGGGCCGCATGGCCGATCGACGCGCCGTGCGGGCGCTGCTGGACGGCGCCGAACGCGCCACCGACGCGTCCGCCCTGTTCGGCGGTGTCTCCGCGCGGCTGCGCCGGCTCGTCGACTTCCAGGCCGCCGCCTGGTCCGTCACCGACCCGGGCACCGGGCTGGTCACCGCGCCGATGCACGTCGAGAACCTCGGCCGCGGCGAGGACTGCTTCGCCTACTGGGAGACGGCGCTGCTGGAGGAGAGCGTCGTCCCGTTCCGCGAACTGGCCCGCGCCGCCGTGCCCGCCGCCGGGCTGCGGGCCAGCACCGGCGGCCTGCCCGCCCGCAGCGTCCAGTTCCGCAAGCTGCTCGCCCGGCAGGGCGTCGGGGACGAACTCCGCGCCGTCCTGCGGGTCGGCGGGCGTCCGTGGGGCGTCGTCAGCCTGTTCCGGGAGAAGGGCCGCGAACCGTTCGGGGCGGGGGAGGTGGCGCTGGTCGCCGGGCTGTCGGCGCCGCTCGCCGGACGCTGCGGACGCGCGCCGTGCCCGCGCCGGCCCCGCCGGGCCGGACGAGCCGGGGCCGGGCCTCGTGCTGTTCGACCCGTCCGGGGTTCCCGTCTCGATCAACGACGAGGCCCGGCACCACCTCGCGCGCGTCGCCGCCGGGCCGTCCGCGCGGTCACCGCTGGGGCCGCCGCTGCCGATCTGGCTGGTCGGGACGGCCGCGCAGGCGCGGGCGGTCGCGGCGGGGCGCGACCGCGGCGCCCCGCGCGTGCGGGTCCGCACCCGGGACGGGCGGTGGCTCGTCTGCCACGCGACCTGCACCGAGGGCCCCGGCGGCGCGCCCGGCCCCACCGCCGTGATCGTCCAGCCCGCCGCCGGGGCGGACCTCGCGCCGCTGATCGCGGACGCGTACGGGCTGTCGGTGCGCGAACTGGAGATCACCGAGCTGATCGCGCGGGGCCTGTCCACGACGGGCATCGCGGACGAACTCGTCATCTCGCCGCACACCGTCCGCGACCACGTCAAAACGATCTTCGGGAAGACGGGGGCGTCCAGCCGCGGCGAGTTGGTCGCGCGGCTGTTCGCCGACCGGCACTGGCCGCGCCGGGCCGCGGGCCGGGGCCGCTGACCAGGGTCGCGACCGGGGCCGGGGTTTTCTCGACGGCGACATGCGGGTACGATCTGACCGCAAGAGGCCCCTTTCGCACTTGCGATCGAGGGGCCTTTCGTCGTGGGAAGGGTGAGGCATGCCGGCGATCGTTCTGGTCGGGGCTCAGTGGGGGGACGAGGGGAAGGGCAAGGCCACCGACCTGCTGGGCGGAGACGTCGACTACGTCGTCCGCTACCAGGGCGGTAACAACGCGGGGCACACCGTCGTCATCGGCGACAAGAGCTACGCCCTGCACCTGCTGCCCTCGGGGGTGCTGTCCCCCGACGTCGTGCCCGTGATCGGCAACGGCGTGGTGATCGACCCGGCCGTCCTGATCGAGGAGATCGACGGCCTGCGGGCCCGCGGCGTGAGCTGCGAACGGCTGCTGATCAGCGGAAACGCGCACCTGATCATGCCCCACCACCGGGCCCTCGACAAGGTCACCGAGCGCTACCTCGGCAAGGCCCGGATCGGCACCACCGGACGCGGCATCGGCCCCGCCTACGCCGACAAGATCAACCGGATGGGCATCCGCGTGCAGGACCTGTTCGACCCGAACATCCTCACGCAGAAGCTCGACCTCGCGCTCCGCGAGAAGAACCAGGTCCTCACGAAGGTGTACAACCGGCGCCGCATCGACACCGGCCCGATCGTCCAGGAGTACGTCGAGTACGGGGAGCGGCTCCGCCCGTTCGTCACCGACACCACGCTCGTGCTGAACAAGGCCCTGGACGACGACAAGGTCGTCCTCCTCGAAGGCGCGCAGGGCACCCTCCTCGACATCGACCACGGCACGTACCCGTTCGTGACGTCGTCGTCCCCGACGGCGGGCGGCGCCTGCGCGGGCTCCGGCGTCGGCCCCACGAAGATCAACCGGGTGATCGGCATCCTGAAGGCCTACACCACCCGCGTCGGCTCCGGCCCGTTCCCGACCGAGCTGCTGGACGAGCAGGGCGAGTTCCTCCGCAAGACCGGCGGCGAGTACGGCGTCACCACCGGACGCGACCGCCGCTGCGGCTGGTTCGACGCCGTCATCGCCCGCTACGCCACCCGCGTCAACGGCGTCACCGACTACTTCCTCACGAAGCTGGACGTGCTGTCCGGGCTCGACCGCGTGCCGGTGTGCGTCGCCTACGACGTGGACGGCGAGCGCGTCGACGAACTGCCCACGACGCAGACCGACTTCCACCACGCCAAGCCGATCCTCGAATACCTCGACGGCTGGCGCGAGGACATCACCGGCGCCGAGACGTTCGAGGACCTGCCGAAGAACGCGCAGGCGTACGTCCGGGCCCTGGAGGAGATGTCGGGCGCGCAGATCTCCGCGATCGGCGTCGGCCCCGGCCGCGACCAGACGCTCCAGCTTCGCCCGCTCGTCTGACGGACGTCACCCGCGGTCACCCCGGGCGGGTACGGTTGCTCTCCGTGATCCGTACCGTCGAGCTGCACGGCCACCGCGGCGCCCGGGGCCTGCTGCCGGAGAACACCCTCCCCGGCTTCGCCCGCGCCCTCGACCTGGGCGTCGACGCCGTCGAACTCGACGTGGGCCTGTCGGCCGACGGCGTCGTCGTCCTCGGCCACGACCAGGTCGTCTCGCCGGTGACGCTCGCCGACACCGGCCCCGCCCACCCGGACGACCCGGCCTTCCCCTACGTGGGGAAGGCCGTCCGGGATCTCACCCTCGCGCAGCTCAAGACCCTCGACGCGGGCTCCCGGCGGGCCGCCGACGCGTTCGCCGGGACGCAGCGGGCGGTGCCGGGGACGCGGATCCCGACGCTCGCGGAGGTATGCGGGCTGGTCGCCCCGTCCGGGGTCGACCTGGCCGTGGAGCTCAAGACCGACCCGTCGTGGTCCGATGCCGACGTCTCGCGATTCGTCGCGGCCGTCGTGGACGTCCTGCGCGGTTCCGGTCTCGCCGCCCGCGGCCGCCTGCTGGCCTTCGACTGGCGCGTCCTCGCCCGGACCCCGGCGGAGTTCGGACGGGTCGCGCTCGTCGAGCGCAAGACGCTCGTCCCCGGGAGCCGCTGGCTCGCGGGACGCTCGCCGCACGATCCCGTCGCGTCCGCCCTCGCCGCCGGTGCGACCGCGCTGTCCCCCGAACACGCGCTCACGACGCCCGGTCTCGTGGACGACGCCCACGCCGCCGGGCTGCCCGTCGCCGTCTGGACGGTGAACGACCCGGAGGACATGGCGCGATTCGCGAAGTTCGGCGTGGACGCGATCGTCACCGACTACCCGGACATCGCCGCCGACGTCCTGGCCGCCGCACCGGCCTAGCTTCCCCGGGGTTCGTTGACCTGCGGCGTGTTGCCCTAACTCGGGCGCCCATAAGGGCAACACGCCGCAGATCAACATCGGGACGGGGCCGTCGGCGCGGCGTCGAGGAGGTCGAGGGGGACGGCGGCGGCCATCCGCTCGTAGCCCGCCGGGCTCGGGTGCAGGTTGTCGGGACTGGCGTACGCGGGGAGGAGCCGGGACGGATCGGACGGGTCCCGGAGGGCCGCGTCGAAGTCGACGACGCCGTCCGCGAGGTTCTGCGTCCGGATCCACGCGTTGATCTCCTGCCGGTACCGCTCGCTGTTCGGCGCGGTGAGCGTGCCGTCGACGAGGGCGTTCGCGGCGGGCGTGAGGGTGCCGAGCCAGATCCGCTTCCCCGCCGCGTGCGCCCGCCCGATCAACTCGACGTAGCCTTCCCGCAGGTCGGCGGGGGTGACGCCGATGCCGAGGCCGAGGTCGTTGATGCCCTCCAGCACGAGGACGCCGGACGCGCCGGGGACTTCGAGCGCGTCCGTCCGGAACCGGTCGAGGCCGCTCGGGCCGTCCATGAGGCCGAGGCTCCCCAGCAACTGGTTGCTGCCGATGCCCGCGTTGACGACGGAGATCCCCAGTCCGGCGGCGTCCAGCCGCCGCTGGAGCCCGTCCGGGTACCGCCCGTTCTCGTCGGCCACCGAACGGTCCGCGGGGATGGCGAACGGGGTGCCGCCGACGAAGCCGTCGGTGATCGAATCGCCGAACGCCACGACCGCCCGCGCGTCCGACCGGACGTCAAGGCCGGTGACGAACAGCCAGCTCAGCGTCTCGTTCGGGAAGCCGTCCGGGCCCGTCCGGCCGGTGCGGTCACCGGTGCGCGGGTCCGCGTAGTACGACGTCGCGTTCGCGTTCCAGTGCTTGGTCGCCCCGTCGAACCTGCCCGGCACGTAGATGCTGACCGCCAGCGGGACGAACGCGCCGAACGTCAGCGGAGCGGCGTCGCTGACGACGTCCTCGCCCGCCGGGACCGTGACCGACGCCGAGCCGCCGAACGTCACCGGGACCTGCGCCCCCGTGGCCGCGCCCCGCGCCTGCGGCGCGATCGTCACCCGCCCGAACGTCAGCGGGCCCCGTCCGAACCGGTTGCTCAGCCGCAGCCGCACCGACGAGCCCCCCAGGTGCGGCGTGATCACCATCCGGACGGTCTGGTCGTCGAGCGTCGTGGGCACCGCGCCGAGCGACGCGTCGAACGGGACGACGCCGTCCGTCGGGCTCGCCGTCCAGCTCGCGACCCACCGCGCCGGGCACCCGCCGTCCGGCGCGGCCAACGCGCGGACCGGGAACAGACCCGACGCCACCAGCACGCACGCCACGACCAGGCTCCGCACACCCACCATGCACTCCTCACATCGGAGAAGTGGATTCAAGCATGGCGAGATGCACATTCTCTTCGTAGGCGGGTGACAGTGATCGGCCCGGCCGTTCGTGCCCCGGCGCGCCCGCGTGGACGGCGCCGGGGCACGATCACGCGATCACTTCGGCCGCTCGTCCGTCCATTCGGCCACGGCGAACAGCCGGTATCCGGCCAGTTCGCCCGGCTTGTGGAAACGGTCCGGCATGTCCTCGGCGTCTAGACTGCGCTGCTGCCCGAGGTCGCCCGGCGGGAGCGGACGGCTGCCCTTCGGCGGCGTCGCGACCAGGTCGCGGATCGCCAGCAGGGCGCCCTTCTCAGGGTCGATGATCCACTGCCGCGTGTAGGTGCCGAGCTGCTTCGGCGCGGTGTACAGGCCCAACGGCATCGTCGTCTCCAGCGGCAGCGAGACAACGGTCCCCCGGCGTCCCATCCGGTCCGTCGCCTCGCCCCCGGCCTTGACGCCCGGCAGCTCGGCGAGCAACCGGAACGCCGCCGCCCGCACCTTCGGCGGCGCCGGAGCCGTCGACAGCAGCTCCCCGGCCACCTCGCTCAGCGCCCGCGTCCGCTCGGCGCCCTCCAGCGCCCGGATCGGCTCCTTCCCGGTGTCGTCCGACGTGTAAGCGTGCCAGTCGCCCTCAAGCCCGAGCAGGACGTCCCGCAACGCCCCGGCCTCGGTGGGCAGCGCCTCGATCTCCTTCGCCGACAGGCCGAAGTACTCGTCGTCGAGAGGCATCGCGGGCCCGGCGCCGTCGTAGGTCATCGACAGCAGCAGGGGGTCGGGGCCGCCCGTCTCGTAGTTCGGCACCTCGACCATCTTCGGTGCCCCGGCCGCCCGCCACTTCCGCATGTCCTCGGACGTCAGCGGACGGTCGGCCTCGTCCACGTTCGTCTGCCGGCCCGTGCCGTCCACGGAACTCCAGCGGACGATCCGCTGCCGCGAGTCCACCCGGTAGTGGTTCTTCGCGCTCTCGCCGACCGCGTAGATCTCCCCGAGAACCGTTTCGGTGTGCCAGTACTCGCCGGTCGGGGTCTTCTCGGCGTTCTCGGCGGCCACGAGCAGCATGTTCCCCGGCTCCGCGCGCACCTCGCCGCCCGCGCCGTCGCCCGGCACCAGCGCCACCGCGGCCGCCGCACCGGCGGCGACCACGCCGACCAGCGGAATCGCCAGCCGCGGCCGGGACAGGGACCGCCGCGCCACGGGCGCCGAAGGAGCGTTCCGCCAGTCGACGCGCCCGGCCAGGACCTCCGGGTGCTCCTCCTCGGCGAGCGCGGTGCGCATCCCGCGCAGGACGTCGATCTCATCCATCGTTCTTCTCCTCAGGGAGGGCCTTGCGGAGCTTCTTGCGGGCCCGGTGAATGCGGGCCTTGACGGTTCCGAGCGGCAGATCCAGCGCCGCCGCGATCTCCGGGTACGACATCTCGCCCCAGGCCAGCAGCAGCAGGGGGCCGCGCTCCTTCGCGTTCAGCGACGCCAGCGCCTTCGCCATGCGGGGTCCGAGCGCCGCCGCCGTCGCCCGCTCGGCCGCCCGCTCGGCGACACCGTCCTCGGCGGGGTCCGTGCCGGTCCGGGCGTACGCCCGGTACATCCGCGTCTCCTGCCGGTGATGCCGGGCGATCTGGTTGCTCGCGATGCCCCACAGCCACGCGCCGAACTCACCGCGCCCGTCGAACCGTTCGCGCTGCCGGAACGCGATCGCGAACGTCTCCGACAGGAGATCGTCCGCGAGGGCGGGCCCGAGCCGTCGCCGCACGTACGCGTGGATCCGGGGCCCGTACCGGCGGAACAGCTCGCCGAACGCCTCCGGATCGTCGAGGGACTCCGCGACGATCCGCGCGTCGTCCCGTCCGTTCCGTGCAGGGCTCACCATGGCCATCGGCCGGGTCCCTTCATGGGTGTCCTCCACGTCTAGGGAGTGCTGACACCCTCCTCTATCCCGACCCCGCCTTCCCGGTTGCCTCAATCGGTGAAGGCGCCCGCGGCCGCGGCGAGGGCGGCGACTCTGGCCGCGTGACCGGGGAGGCCCGGGTCGGGGGGCGTGCGGAGAAGCACGAGGCGGTGGTACATGGGCGCGGTCGCGGCGACGAGCAGGCTCCGCGCGTGGGTGCCCGGCGGGAGCTCGCCGCGCCGGACGGCCCGCTCGACGACGACCTCGCAGCGCGCGTACCGGTCGTCCCAGAGCCGCTGCTGGGCGTCGGCGGCCTGCTCGGAGCGGAACGACGCGGCGATCAGGGCCGCCATGATCGGCGGCCGCGCGGCCATGCCGTCCTGGATCTCCTGGTTCAGTGCCGCCAGGTCGCCTTCGAGGGAGCCGGTGTCCGGTGGCCGCCAGTCGTCGTCGCTCGCCGCGTCCAGGACGTCCGCGAGCAGGCCGCCGACATCGCCCCAGCGCCGGTACACCGTCGCGCGGTGCACCCCGGCGCGGGCGGCGACGGCCTCCATGGTGAGCCCGTCGAATCCGTGCTCGCCCAGCTCGGTGCGGACGGCGTCGAGCACCTGCGCGCGGATGCGGGCGGTCCGCCCGCCGGGACGGCGGCGGGCGCCGTCCGCTGCCGGAGCGGTCATCCGGCGATCACCCGCTTGATCGTGGACCGGTGTTGTGGCACGCTCTTAATGTTACATCCGTCGCACTAGTGGAGTCGCCGATGCTCTTCCGAAGCGTTCACCCGGTCACGCGGTCCAGCCGGACCGTCCCGTCCTCGAATGCTTCGGAGCGCACGCATGCCCACCCAGATCACCGCCCTCGACGTCACCAAGTCCTTCGACGGACGGCTCGTCCTTGACGCGGTGACGTGCTCGCTCGCCGCGGGCGAGCGCACCGGAATCGTCGGTGAGAACGGTTCCGGCAAGAGCACCCTGCTGCGCCTGCTCGCCGGACGCGAGCGGCCCGACCGGGGCGACCTCGTCGTCCAGGCCGACGGCGGCGTCGGATACCTCGCCCAGGACGAGCGGCTGCCGCCGGACGCGACCGTCCGGCAGGTCATCGACCGGGCCCTCGGCGACCTCCGCGCGATCGAGGCGCGGATGCGCCGCCTGGAGGCGGCGATGGCGGACGGCGACCCATCGGCGATGGCCGAGTACGGCGACCTGACGACGGTCTTCGAGCTGCGCGGCGGCTACGACGCCGACGCCCGCGTGGAACGCGCCCTGCACGGGCTCGGCCTCGGGCTCGTGGACCGCGACCGTACCGTCGGCGGCCTGTCCGGCGGCGAGCGGGTCAGGCTGCGGCTCGCCGCCCTGCTGGCCGCCGCGCCGGAGGTGCTGCTGCTGGACGAGCCGACCAACCACCTCGACGACGCCGCGCTGACCTGGCTCGAAGAGCACCTGCGCGCCCGGCGCGGCACCACCGTGGCGGTCTCCCACGACCGGGCCTTCCTCGAACGCGTCGCGACGAGCCTGCTCGAAGTCGACGCCGATCGGCGCCGCGTCGTCCGGTACGGCGACGGCTACGCCGGTTACCTCGCCGAGAAGGCCGCGGCGCGCCGCCGCTGGGCGCAGGCCCACGAGCAGTGGCGGGCCGACGTCGACGGGCTACGCGAGACCGCCGCGACGACCGCCCGCCGGGTCGCGCCCGGCCGTCCGATGAAGGACGGCAACAAGATGGCCTACGACCGGGCGGGCGGCCGGGTGCAGCAGTCGCTGGCGAGCCGGGTGCGCAACGCCGAGGAACGGCTGCGCCGCCTCCTCGCCGACCCGGTCCCGCCCCCGCCCGAACCGCTGCGCTTCACCCCCGCGCTCCAGGCCCGCCCGTTGCGGGGCGTCGTGCTCGACGCCGCCGGCATCACCGTCACCGGACGCCTAGACCGGACGGACGTCACCGTGCAGGCAGGCGAGCACCTGCTGGTCACCGGAGCGAACGGGGCGGGGAAGAGCACCCTGCTGCGCGTCCTCGCGGGAGAGCTCACCCCCGACGGCGGGGCCGTCACCCGGCGCGGACGGATCGGCCACCTCCCGCAGGACCCGCGCCCCGGGGAACCGGACGAGACGCTGCTGGCGGCTTTCGCGCGCGGCCGTCCCGGCGCGCCCGCCGAGCACGCCGAACGGCTCCGCTCCCTCGGCCTGTTCGACGCCGACCTGTTCACGGTGCCGGTCGGCCGGCTGTCCACCGGGCAGCGGCAGCGGCTCGCCCTGGCGCGCCTGCTCGGCGAGCCCGCGGACGTCCTGCTGCTCGACGAGCCCACCAACCACCTGTCCCCCGCGCTGGTCGAGGACCTGGAGACCGCGCTGGTCGGCTACGCGGGCGCCCTCGTCGTCGTCAGCCACGACCGCCGCCTCCGCCGCCGCTGGCGCGGCGCCCACCTCGCCCTGCGACCGGCGCCCGCCACCGGCGCCTGAACCGAAAGGAAACGACCATGCCCGTTCCCGCCGACCCGACCGTGGTGCACCCGATGCCCGAGCAGCCGCGCGTGGTGCTGCTGAAACCGCTAATCACCTCGCCGCTGATCGAGGTGGGGGAGTTCTCCTACTACGACGATCCAGACGATCCGACCGCGTTCGAGACCCGCAACGTCCTGTACCACTACGGGCCGGAGAAGCTGGTCATCGGGAAGTTCTGCGCGCTCGGCGAGGGGGTGCGGTTCATCATGAACGGCGCCAACCACCGCATGGACGGCGCGTCGACGTTCCCCTTCCCGATCATGGGCGGTTCCTGGGCCGAGCACTTCGACCTCATCTCCGACCTGCCCGGACGGGGCGACACCGTGGTGGGCAACGACGTCTGGTTCGGCTACCGGTCCATGGTGATGCCCGGCGTCCGCATCGGCCACGGGGCGATCATCGCGTCCGGTTCCGTCGTCGTCGACGACGTCCCCGACTACGGCATCGTCGGCGGAAACCCGGCCCGGCTCGTCCGCCGCCGGTACGACGACGCCGACATCGACCGTCTCCTCGCCGTGGCCTGGTGGGACTGGCCGCTCCGGCACATCACCGACCACGTCCGGACGATCATGTCCGGGGACATCGACGACCTGGAGAACGCCGCGCCCCGGTGACCGATCGGAATGGAAGAATTCGACTCGTGATCTTCACTCCGGCGGAACTCGACTACCTGGCCACGCAGCACATCGGACGGCTCGCGACCGTCTCGCCCGACGGGCAGGTGCAGAACAACCCGACCAACTTCCAGGTCGACGCCGACACCGGCATCGTCTCCATCCGCGGGGGCGCGCTGGAGACGTCGAAGAAGTTCCGGAACATCCAGCGGGGCAGCACGGTCTCGTTCGTCGTGGACGACCTGGCGACGATCGACCCGTGGGCGCCCCGGGGCATCGAGATCCGGGGCACCGCGGTGGCGGCGACCGACCAGGAACCGCACCGTCCCGGCGCGTCCCGGGGGATAATCCGGATCACGCCCACCAGGATCGTGTCGTGGAACCTCGACGGACCGCGCGCGAGCCGCACGGTGTGACCGCAGCCTCGACGTCGAACTGAAGTCGTCCGCGATGACGAACGCGCCGCCCGTGCACCGGCGTTCGGGTTGGCGGCCCGTCTCGTCTACGACGCCTCGGAGTTCGTGCCGGAGTACCCCGGCCCGGCCGTCCGCCGCGCGTAGGGGCTAACGCGCGGGCGTCCAGGAGTCGGCGAGGGCGGCCAAGTCGTCGAGGGCGGCTTCGGCGCGGGCCCTGTCGCCGGTGGTGAGGTAGTCGATCTGGAGCCCGGCGTAGGCGGCGTTGAGCAGGGTCGCGCGGCGCAGGGCGAGGTCAGCGGGGACGCCGTGGTCGCGCAGGACTTCCGCGACGTACTCGGCCCGGCCCGCGAGCATCTTCGGGACGTACGGGCCGGTGAGGCGACCGGCGGCCGACAGGCCCTCGATCTCGTGCAGCAGCTTGACCATGGGCAGGTCCTCGGCGAGGTGCCAGTCCCAGGAGGCGCGGACGACGGCGCCGAGGCGGGTGCCGTCCGGCGGGGCCGGGAGCGCTTCGAGCCTGTCCTTCTGGCGCCGGTCCAGGTGTTCGAGGACCGCGCTGATCAGTTCGTCCTTGGTGGCGAAGTGGTGGGTCAGGACGTACGTGCTGTGCCCGAGCGCCTTGGCGAGCGGGCGCATCGAGAGTTGCGCGATGCCGTGCTCGGCGAGGTAGTCGACGATCGCGTCGAGGAGCCGCGCGCGGCGCTGCGGGTCACGGGGTCGGGCCACGGTGGCCGAGCCTATTCGCATGACGATCGTTTTGCCAATCGAGCATAACGGTCGTTATGTTAACGGCTTCCCGAGATCGGAGGCCGTCCATGGGCCCGCCCCGCGCGGGGCGTCCGCGCCGCCTGCCCGTCCTGGCCGCGCTGTGCGCCGCGCTGCTGGTCATGAGCGTGAGCGTCATGGCGGTGACGGTCGCGCTGCCGTCCATCGCCGTCGATCTGGGCGCCACCGGCGGGCAGTTGCAGTGGATCACCGAGGCGGCAGTCCTCGCGCTGGCCTCGACGCTCGTCGCCGCCGGGGCGCTCGCCGAACGGGCGGGCGCGCGGCGCGTGCTGCTCGCCGGGATCGCCGTGTTCGCGGTGGCCTCGCTGCTCGCGGCGGCCGCCGGACGCCCGGCGAGCTGATCGCCGCGCGTGCCGTCCAGGGCGTCGGGAACGCGCTGATCACGCCGTCCGCGCTGGCCATCGTGCGGAGCGTCTTCCCGCCCGCCGAGCTGCGCGGGCGGCTCGCGGCGTGGGGCGCGGCGGCGAGCGCCGGGATGGTGGCCGGGCCGGTGGCGGGCGGGCTGCTCACCGAGCACTTCGGCTGGCGCGCGCTCTTCCTGGCGAACGCACGCGGTGCTGCTCGCGGCCGGTGGGGCGATCGTGTCCGTCGTGCCCGCCGTGCCCGGACGCGCGGCGGGACTGGACGTCGCGGGCGCCGTGCTGGACGTTCGTCGCCGTCGTCCACACGCTGATCGAGGCGCCGCACCGGAGCGCGGCGGCGACCCTCGCGGGGGCGGCCGTCGCGGCGGTGCATGCTGACCGCGCTCGCCGTCCGGCTGCGGCGGGCCGCGCACCCGCTGCTCGCCCCGGGCATGGTGACCGACCGCGCGTTCTGGCCCGCCGCGATCGCGGCGGCGACCGGGTTCTTCGCGTTGATGGGCGTGCTGTTCCTGCTCACGCGTTACCTCCAGGAGCAGCGCGGCTTCACGCCCACCGAGACGGCGCTCGCGCTGCTGCCGGTGCCGCCGCCCAGCTCGGCGGGCAACGCCGCGACGGTCAACGCGGCGAGCACCGCGATGCTGCGGGCGGCCCCGGCCGGCCGGTCCGGGTCCGCGGCGGCCGTGAACGAGACCGCGTTCAAGCTCGGCGGCGCGCTCGGCGTGGCCGTGCTCGGCGGCGCCGCCTTCGATCGCGCCGCGTCGTCGCCGCGGGCGCGGCGCTCGCCGTCGCACTGCTGACCTGGTCGTCGCCGCACGAACGGAGAACATGATGATCGAGAGGTCCGCGACCGTCCGGG
Organism: Actinomadura sp. CNU-125; assembly: GCF_001942465.1. Taxonomy (GTDB): domain Bacteria; phylum Actinomycetota; class Actinomycetes; order Streptosporangiales; family Streptosporangiaceae; genus Spirillospora. The sequence goes on along the minus strand of NZ_MKJY01000099.1, from coordinate 27,887 downwards.
GCCTGCGGCTCGCCTGGCTGGACGGCGGCGGGGACGTGCCGGTGCTCGCGCTGCACGGGCACTTCGGGCGGGGCCGGTGCTTCGCGCCGCTGGCCGCGGCGCTCGCGCCCCGGCATCGGGTGATCGCGCTCGAACAGCGGGGCCACGGGCACAGCGAACGGGCCGAAAGCTACGGTCCGGACGAGTACGTGGCCGATGCCGCCGCGTTCCTGCGAGGACTCGGGGCCGGGCCCGCGGCCGTCCTCGGGCATTCGATGGGCGGGGTCGTCGCGTTCCGGCTGGCGGCCCGGCACCCCGAGCTGGTCCGGGCGTTGATCGTCGAGGAGGGCGGCGCGTACAACCGGCCGCCCGAGGTGCCGAACCCCGTGCTGGACGTCCGCGGCTGGCCCCGCCGGGCCGCGACGCTGGACGGGCTGCGGCGCGGCATCGAGGCGCAGGGCATACCGGACGCCGGGTACTTCCTGGAGAGCGCCGTCGAACGGCCGGACGGGTGGGGCCTGCTGTTCGACCACGACGACATGGTCGCTTCGCAGGAAGCGCTGGTCGGGGACTGGTGGGACGACTGGACGGGGTCGGACTGCCCGGCGCTGCTCGTGCACGGCACGGAGAGCTTCGTCCTGCCGACGGCGATGGCGCGCGAGATGGCCGCGCGGCGTCCCGGGACCGTGCTCCGCGAGTTCGGCGGGTGCGGGCACTGGGTCCACGACGACGCCCCGGAGGCGTTCGCCGAGGTCGTGCGGGAGTTCCTGGGTTAGAGCCAGCCGTTGCGGCGGAAGCCCCGGTACAGGGCCACGCACGAGAGGGCGATGACGCCGAGGATCATCGGGTAGCCGAAGCGCCAGCGGGTCTCGGGCATGAAGTCGAAGTTCATGCCGTAGACGCCCGCGATGGCGGTGGGCACCATGAAGATCGCGCCCCAGGCGGAGATCTTGCGCATGTCCTTGTTGTCGGCGACCGTCACCTGCGTCATGTGCGCCTGGAGGATCGGGTTGAGGAGTTCGTCGTAGGACTCGACCTGCTCGCGGACGCGGGTGAGATGGTCCTCGACGTCGCGCAGGTACTCCTTGATCTCGGCGGGGACGAAGCGGCGGCCGGACAGGTTGCGCAGCGGTCCGGCGAGCGGGCCGACGGCGCGCTTGAGCTGGATGACCTCGCGCTTCAGCCGGTAGATGCGGCGCGACTCGTCCGTCCGCTCGGGGGAGAAGACGGCCTCCTCGACTTCGTCGATGTCCTCCTGGACGGCGTCGGCGACGGTCATGTAGCCGTCGACGACGCGGTCGGCGATGGCGTGCAGGACGGCGGCGGGGCCCAGCGCGAGCCGGGACGGGTCGTCCTCCAGGCCGGTCCGGACGGGTGCGAGTTCGCCGTGCGTGCCGTGCCGGACGGTGACGACGAAGTCAGGCCCGCAGAAGATCATGATCTCGCCGGTCTCGACGACCTCCGAACCGTCCTCGCCCGGGACGTAGCCGACGGTCTTCATCACGACGAAGTGGACGTCGTCGTAGCGCTCCAGCTTCGGCCGCTGGTGGGCGTCGATGGCGTCCTCGACGGCGAGGGGGTGCAGGCCGAACACCTCGGCGAGGTCGGCCAGTTCGGTGGACGACGGTTCGTGCAGGCCGACCCAGACGAACCCGGCGCTCTCCCCTTCGGGGGTGAGGCGGCCGTCGCGGATGAGGCGGACGGCGTCCCCGACGGTGTCGGTGCAGACGCGGTGGCCGTCGATGTAGGCGGCCCAGTCGATGACGGCGGAGCGGCGCGCGGCCGGGCCCTGCCGCCGCGCGTCCTGCGGTCGGCGCGTCTTGAACAGTGCACGGGTGGGGCGGACTCGCGTCATGGCCATGGGATGCTCCTAACCCGCCGGCCACGCGCGCAGCGCGCGCTCGACCCTAGTGGGAGCGCGCGGGAGTGGCCGGACGCAGATGGAGGCGGACGGATGGACTGTCCTCGGACTGTGAGGGTTCTCCGGCGAACTGCAAGTATCACCAGGAATCATCCCGACCACCTCCTTTCGGACATACCACGACCACGGGCTGTCAAGGCCGATCGCAGCGTATCAGCCGATCGTTAAGACGTCGTGAGGTTCGGCGAAGTTCACGCACATCGGGTGTGACGGCGGACTCATCGGGCGGACCACCCCGCGGGCGCGGGATCTGTAAGCTCGCGTGACGTGCGAGTACTCGTCCTTGGATCGGGTGGCCGCGAGCATGCGCTCGCCCGCGCCCTGCACCGCGACCCTGCCGTCACCGCCCTCCATTGTGCCCCGGGCAACCCCGGCACGGCGGAGATCGCGGACAATCACCAGCTCGACCCGGCGGACCCGGCCGCGGTGACCGAGCTCGCCGCACGGCTGCGCGTGGAGCTGGTGGTGGTCGGCCCGGAGGCACCGCTGGTGGCGGGCGTCGGGGACGCGCTGCGCGCGGCGGGCGTCCCGTGCTTCGGCCCGGACCGCGAGGCCGCCCGCATCGAGGGGTCGAAGGCGTTCGCGAAGGAGATCATGTCGGCGGCCGGGGTGCCGACGGCGGACGCGCGCGTCTGCGGCTCGCGCGCGGAGGCGGAGGCGGCTCTCGACGCGTTCGGCCCGCCGTACGTGGTGAAGGACGACGGGCTCGCGGCGGGCAAGGGCGTCGTGGTGACCGAGGACCGGGCCGCGGCGCTCGCCCACGCGGAGGCGTGCGAGCGGGTCGTGATCGAGGAGTTCCTGGACGGTCCGGAGGTGTCGCTGTTCGCGCTGTGCGACGGCCGGCACGCCGTTCCGCTGCCGCCCGCGCAGGACTTCAAGCGCGCCCTCGACGGCGACGCGGGCCCGAACACGGGCGGCATGGGCGCCTACACACCGCTCCCCTGGGCGCCCGACGGACTGGTGGACGAGGTCATGTCCACGGTGGTGCAGCCCACGCTGGACGAACTGCGCCGCCGCGAGACCCCGTACGTCGGCGTCCTGTACGCGGGGCTCGCGCTGACGTCGCGGGGCGTGCGGGTCGTCGAGTTCAACGCGCGGTTCGGCGACCCCGAGACGCAGGTCGTCCTGGACCGGCTCGCCACCCCGATCGCGACGCTGCTGCAGGCGTGCGCGATCGGCGGCCTCGACCCGGACCTGCGGCCGGAGTGGCATCCGGGCGCGGCGGTCACGGTCGTGGTCGCGGCGGAGGGGTACCCGGCGTCGCCGACGAAGGGCGACGAGATCACGGGCCTGGCGGAGGCGGACGCGGTGGACGGCGCGTACGTCCTGCAGGCCGGCACGAAGCTGGACATGTCGGACGGACGGCTCGTCGCGAGCGGCGGTCGCGTGCTGAGCGTCGTCGGGACGGGGGCGGACCTCGCGCAGGCCCGCGCGGCCGCGTACCGTGCGGTGTCCGAAATCGGCCTGCGCGGCTCGCACCACCGGACCGATATCGCCCTCAAAGCCGCAGAAGCCGTGTCATGATTACATGATTACACGGACATAACCCCCGAAGGCGGCTCGATGACCTCCTCCCCCACCCCCGCGGACGAGGAGGAGGTCTACGGCGTCACGACGCTGGAGCTCTTCTTCGACCTGGTGTTCGTCTTCACGCTGATCCGCCTGACCGACGTCCTGATCGGCGAGTTCACCCCGCTCGGGCTGTTCCAGATCGTGCTGATGTTCGGCGTCCTGTGGTGGATGTACGGCGGGTACGCCTGGCTCACCAACATGACCGCCCCGCGGGCCACCGCGCACCGGCTGCTGATCCTCGCCGGAATGGGCGGGTTCTTCATGGTCGCGCTCGGCACCCCGACCGCGTTCACCGGCGGCGGCGGGCTCGTCTGGGGCCTCGGCTACCTCCTGCTCGTCCTCGCGCACGTCACCCTCTACGCGCGCGGCAACCCGAACATCCTGCGCGTCCTGCCCGCGAACCTGCTGGCCGCCGTACTGATCATCATCGCCGGTCTCCTCGACGGCGGCCCCGCGGTGTACGTGCTGTGGACGCTCGCGCTCGTCGTGCCGATCGTCCAGCCGTACATCGTCCCGGCGGGCGGCCTGTTCAGCATCCGGCCGGAGCACATCGTCGAACGGCACGGCCTGCTCGTCATGATCACCCTCGGCGAGTCGATCATCTCCGTGGGGACCGGCGCCGCGCACGCCCACCTCGACGCGGGCCTGGTCGTCGCCGCGCTCCTCGGCCTCGCGCTCGCGGCGGCGATCTGGTGGACGTACTTCACCGGCGACGACGAACGCGCGGAGGAGTCCCTCGCCGCCGCCGACGACGCCCGCCGCACGCAGATGACGATGTTCGGGTACTTCTACGCGCACATCCCGCTGATCGTCGGCGTGCTGGTCGCGGCCGCCGGGATGAAGAAGGCCGTCGAGCACGCGTGGGAGCACCTGAAGCCGGGCACGGCCCTCGCCATCGCCGGCGGCATCGCCCTCTACCTCGCGGGGGACGCGCTGTTCCGCCGCATCATGCGCATCGGCCCGTCCGGCATCCGCCTCACCGCCGCCGTCGCCGCCCTCGCCCTCACCCCCCTCGGCCTCTGGCTGGCCGCCGCCGAGATGGCGGCGCTGATCGCCCTCCTCGCCGCCACCGTCCTCCTCGAACGCCGCCGCCCCGCCCCGTCCGACGCGTCGGCCGAGGTCGCCCACGCGTAAGCAACCCCGGACGCGTGTGGGTTCGCGTCCGGGGTCGTGGTTACGGCGGCCTCACGGCCTCCGGGCGCCAGGGCGCCCTCCACCTGCGGCCGCCGCTGGAAAGCCCCGCCCGCCCGCGCGGACCTGCGCCACGCGCCGCCCGCCCGCGCGGACCTCGCGCGAGGCGCCCCTCGGGCGCGGGGCAAGCAGCACGGGCCTGCGCAACGCGCCGCCCGCCCGCGCGGACCTGCGCGAGGCATCCCTCGGGCGCTTGGGTGGCGTTGTTCGGGCGGGGACGAACCACGCGCGCGACGGAGCGGCGTTTCCGGCGGCGGCCGTAGCCGCCGGGCCCCCGGGCCCGGCGGCGGAGGCCGACGCAATCGGCGATCGTGAGACCTGGGACAATCGTGGGGTGATCGATCGGTACACGCTTCCGGAGATGGGGCGCGTCTGGAGTGACGCGCACAAGTACGAGCTGTGGTGCAAGGTGGAGGTCCTCGTCGTCGAGGCCCACGCCGCGGCCGGCACGATCCCGCCGGAGGTGGTGGAGCCGGTGCGCAAGGCGCCGCCGCCGACGCCGGAGGCCGTGCACGAGATCGAGGCGGTCACGCAGCACGACGTGATCGCGTTCCTGTCGGCGTGGGCGGACAACACCGAGCCGCGCGAGGCCGCGCGGTACGTGCACTTCGGCATGACGTCGTCCGACCTGCTGGACACGGCGCTGGCGCTGCAGCTCGTGGAGGCGACCGACATCCTGCTCGCGAAGGCGGACGCGCTCGTCGCGACGCTCCGCGACCACGCGCTGGCGCACAAGGGGACGCTGCGGGTCGGCCGGACGCACGGCATCCACGGGGAACCGGACGTGTGGGGCCATCGGGTCGCGGACTTCGCGTTCGCGATGGCGCGGTCCCGGGACCGGCTCCGCCGGGCCCGCGAGGCGGTGGGCGTGATGGCGATCTCCGGGGCCGTCGGGACGTACTCGAACATCGACCCCGCGATCGAGGCGCACGTCGCGCGGGAGCTGGGGCTCCAGAGCGCGGACGTGTCGACGCAGGTCGTCATCCGGGACGGCATCAGCGAGTGGGTGTCGGCGCTCGCGATCATGGCGACGGTGTGCGAGGCGATCGCGCTGGAGGTGCGGCACGGGCAGCGCACCGAGGTGCGGGAGCTGTGGGAGCCGTTCGGCAAGGGCCAGAAGGGCTCGTCGGCGATGCCGCACAAGAAGAACCCGATCATCTCCGAGCGGCTCGCCGGGATGGCGCGGATCGTGCGGGCGCAGATCGTCCCGGTGCTGGAGGGCATCCCGCTCTGGCACGAACGGGACATCTCGCACTCGTCGACGGAGCGGATCGCGCTGCCGGACGCGTCGGTCGCGCTGGACTACATGCTGAACCTGACGAACCGTCTCATGTCCGGACTCGTCGTCGATGAGGCGCGGATGACCGCGAACCTGGAGTCGACCGGCGGGCTGATCTACACTTCGACCGTCCTGCTGGAGCTGGTCGAGGCCGGGATGTCGCGGGACGACGAGGCGTACCCGCTCGTCCAGAAGGCCGCGATGGAGACGTGGGAGACCGGCGTGCCGTTCCGGGAGACGCTGCGCGCCCGCGCGGCCGAAGCCGGGCTCTCGCTCGACGAGGGACGGCTGGACGAGGTGTGCCGTCCCGAACGGTTCGTCGAGCGGCTCGGCCCCGTCTTCGACCGCCTCGCCGAGCTTACGTAACGGAGGCGCCGTGCCCGGCACGCTGCTCGAACTGAACACCTACCCCCTGAAGGGCGGGCGCGGCACCGCGCTGAGCTCCGCCGAGCTGGGGCCGGAGGGGCTGCGGCACGACCGCGAGTTCATGCTCGTCGACGCGGGCGGCCGGTTCCTGTCGCAGCGCGGCGACCCGCGTATGGCGCTGCTGCGTCCGGCGTTCGACGGCGAGATCCTCACCGTGACCGCGCCGGGCGCGGCGCCGCTCGTCCACAAGCCGGTGGACGACGGCGAGGTGCGGGACGTGCGCGTCCACAAGTCCGACTGCCTGGGCGTCGACCAGGGCGACGAGGCCGCCGCGTGGTTCGGCGAGGTGCTCGGGCGGGAGTGCCGGCTCGTCCGGTTCACGGGGCGGCGGGAGACGCCGCTCGGCGGTGGGACGCTGAAGTTCGCCGACGCGTTCCCGCTGCTGCTGATCTCCGCGGAGTCGCTCGCCGACCTGAACGGGCGGCTGGCCGGGCCGCTGCCGATGAACCGGTTCCGGCCGAGCCTCGTGGTGGCGGGCCTCGGCGCGTACGGCGAGGACGCGGTGCGGCTGCTGCGGATCGGCGGGACGGTGATCGAGGCGGTGAAGCCGTGCGGGCGCTGCCTCGTCACGACGACGGACCAGGAGACGGGCGAGCGCGGCGGGGAGCCGCTGCGCACGCTGGCGACCTACCGCAAGGTCGACGGCAGCCTGCTGTTCGGGCAGAGCTGCGTGCCGCGCACCCCGGGGCCGCTCACGGTCGGCGACCCGGTGGAGGTCCTGGAGGCCCGCTGATCAGCCGATGACCTCGCCGGTCTCCTCGCCGTACTGGTCCTTCATGCGGGTCGGGACGATCTCGACGGTGAGGCCCGGCAGGGACGGCACGGGCCTGCGGGCCGCCGTCGGCTGCAGGGTCGACAGGAGGCCGTCCAGGGCAGCGGACGGGACGCGCACTTCGAGCCTCGCGTCGCCCTGCTCCTCGATCGCGAACTCGTCGGCCGGGACGAACGCCAGGAGCGTGTCCTCGGTCCGCAGGGCCAGTTCGCGGCCGAACGGGAGCCGTCCGCGCAGCGCGTCGGCGACCGCGGGGGCCTGCAGGGCGCCGAGCTTGATCGTGGTGCCGTCCGGGCCGCGCTCCCAGTGCGCGGTCGACACGAGCTGCATGCCGCTGCTGGAGCCTTCGCGCTCGACGCCCTCGCGGACGGCGCGCGCCACGCCGGGGTCGGCGAGGAGGGAGCGGCGGTCGAGGTCGGTGACGAACAGCGGCAGGTGCGGCGCGAGGACGTCCATCAGGGAGTCGGTGTTCCACTGCCGGACGGCCGCGTATTCCTCGGTCGCGAGCCCGACGACCTGGAGGAACTGCAGGGAGCCGTGCGGGGTGTCGATCTCGCCGAGTTCGGGGTCGACGACGAAGGCGATCGCCCGGATGTCGGAGTCGTCGCGGTCGGTCGCGATCGGGCCGTTCACGTTCATATGGTGGCCCGGCTCGAACCAGTTGCCAGTTTTGAACACATACCGAGCGAGATTTTGCAGCATGTTCGCCGCCCATACCGGGGGCGTCTCGTCCTCGGGGTTCCTGACCAGCCGGAACGTGAATTCGAAACCCCAGCCCGACTCGTCGGGGTTGTCGGACTCCTTCTCGTACAGCTCGCTCATGCCGTACGACACCATGTGCCAGTGCGGCACGGGATCCGTGCGCGGATAGGCGCTGATGCCGTCCAGCGGATCGGGTCCGCCGAGCATCCACTTGTGGATCGTCGCCCAGTGCTTGGGCTCGACGTCTCCGTGCACACGGCGCAACGCGGTGTCGATCGCGGCCCAACCTGGCGATTCGTCCATATTGATCACCATAGTGGCGGTTGCACCCGCACGTTGGACAAGCGAACTTTTTCCGTTCGATGGGCATCTCAACGAGCGAACCGATCCGCAGCCGTCGCTCCGGGCGCCGCACTCTCGGTGCGGTGGTTTACTGGGGACGCGTCGCGGCAGACGCATGGGGGGCGCCGTTCGGCGCGCACGGCCCAGGCGGTCCCACACGATCCGGCAGGTTTCCGCAATCCGAAGGAGTATCGCGGCATGAGCATGGGCCACGAGGTTCGTTACCGCGTGCGCGGCGGCAGGCAGCTGCACGGCACCGTCTTCGTCCAGGGCGCCAAGAACGCGGTCCTGCCGATGATCGGCGCCTCGCTGATGGCCGCCAAGGGACGGACCGTGCTGCGCAACGTGCCGATCATCGAGGACGTCCGCCGCGCCGTCGAGCTGGCCCGCGCGATCGGCGCCCGCGCCGAGCTGCACGAGGCCGAGCGCACCCTGGTGATCGACGCGTCGACGCTGAGCAGCCCCGTGCTGCCCGCCGACATCGCGGCCCGGTTCCGCGGCTCGTTCCTGTTCGTGCCGGCGCTGCTGCACCGGCTGGGCGAGGCCGTCATCGAGGGCGTCGGCGGCTGCAACCTCGGCAGCCGCAACCTCGACTTCCACTACAACGGCTTCAAGCGGATGGGCGCGACCGTCACCGAGAACGTCGGCGACAACGGCGACGGCGTGATCCACATCAAGGCCGGCGACCTGCGCGGCGGCACGCTGTACTGCGACACCCCGTCGCACACCGGCACCGAGAACCTGATCATGGCGGCGGCGCTCGCGCAGGGCACCACGCTGATCAAGAACGCGGCCCTGGAGCCCGAGGTCCTGGACAACATCGCCATCCTGCAGGCGATGGGCGCCAAGATCACCGGCGGCGGCACCGGCTTCATCACCGTCGAGGGCGTCGACGAGCTCACCGCCGTCGAGCACACCGTGATGCCCGACCGCATCGACACCGGCGTGTTCGTGATGGCCGCCGCGATCACCGGCGGCGAGCTGAACCTCGTCGGCGCCACCCTGGAGCACCTCGGCGTCGCCGCCGACAAGCTGGAGCAGATGGGCGTCGAGTTCCACCAGCAGGGCGCCGTCCTGCAGGTCCGGCGCGACCGCACGCTGCGGCCGATCAACGTCATCACCGACGAGTACCCGGGCTTCGCGACCGACCTGCAGTCGCCGATCATGGCGCTGTCGTGCCTCGCCGACGGCCCGTCCTACATCTACGAGCGGATCTTCGACGGCCGCTTCAAGCTCGCCGACGAACTCCGCAAGATGGGCGCCGACATCGACGTCGACGGCAACCGCGCGAAGGTCAACGGCCCGCGCGGCCTGCGCGGCGCCGAGGTGGAGGCGCACGACCTGCGCTGCGGCAGCGCGCTCGTGCTGGCCGGTCTCGCCGCCGAGGGCGAGACCACGATCACGTCCGCCTACTACCTCGACCGCGGCCACGCCCACACCGCCGAGCGCCTCTCGCACTCGGCGCGGACATCGTCCGCGAAACGTCCTGACCTTCGCGGTTCCGGGGCCTCGCGGTTCCGGGGCCGCGCAACGGAGAACACCCTCGCGATCACCGTCCGTGAAAACCGGCGGCGGGCGCGGGGGTGCTCTGCGTTTCGGGCCCGAGTGGGCGGTTTGGGGTCGCCATTCGGGTTCGCCCTGACCAACTCCGGCGTATGGCCTGACGCCGGTTGTCACGCACAGCGCCGGAAATGATCGGCGGTGCGCTACCGAGCGATCACTCACCGTTTTCCGCGCGTGCGCGTTTCGGGCGTCCGACACACCCACCGCCTGGGGAAATGGGCGCTGGAACGGTCCCGAAGGGGCCGACCGTAACGCGGCAAAAAATCACCGGCCGTGAGCGCCGCGGCGGCCGCTCCGGATCCGTCGTCTTTCCGGCCGCCGCGCGCCGGGACGACCGCTTTACGGCCCGTGCGTAAACCGATCGCCCGGCGGAGGGGTCTTCTCAGTATGTGACCGCTTCACTACGGGTGTCCGGAGGTGTTTTCGGGTCTTGTGTTTGAACTTCGGACACCCGAAGATGCAGGATCATGACTGGCCGAATGGTGACAAATTACTGACTAGGGGGTCGCGTAGGTTACTTTTTCGCCGCACTCTTGATTCGATTTCGCGTCTGGACGTCACACAGCGTCGTCCCGACCCGATCTAGCCCAGGGGGGACGAATCGCACGGGGACTGCGGTGCCGGGTCAGAAGGCAGGGGCGACAGCCATGAGTCAACACTTGGGCGGAAGGTGCGGGAACGCATGTCCGGGGCGGGACCCCCGCCGAGAGGTTGGACCGGAAGCGAGCGATCACAGATGACGGCCGCACGAACGGGGTCGGTCACACCCGATCTCACGATCGGCGTCGTGGGCCCCCATGACCTGGTCGAACGGGTCATGCTGATGGGCCACGGCCCCACGCCGGTGCCGAGCCGGCTGGTAGCCGCCGCGTACCGAGACGAACAGGAGGCGGCCGACAAGGTCGTCCGGCTGGGGGCGGGGGTGGACGTGTGCCTGTTCGCCAGCCCGGTCCCGTACGACTTCGCGCGCAAGGCGGGCGTGCTGACGATGCCCGCGACGTACGTCCCGCTGAACGGCGCCGCGCTGCAGGGCGCGCTGCTGCGGTCGGCCCTCGACGAACGCTTCGACCCGGGACGGGTCAGCATCGACGTGCTCGGCCGCGCGGAGGTCGAGGAGGCGTACGCGGAGATCGGCCTCGGCACCGAGCAGGTCCACCTGCGCGAGGAGTCGGCCGGCCCGGGGACGCTCGCGGCGTTCCACGAGCGGCTGTGGCGGCGCGGCGCGACGACCGTGGCGATGACGTGCGTGCACGCGACCGCCGAGCGGATGGAGATGGCGGGCGTCCCGACGATCCGGGTCCGCCCGACGGGGGCGGCGATCCGCAGCTCGCTGCAGACGGCCGCGCTGCTCGGCGCGCACCACCGGCTGGAGGAGTCGCAGCTCGTCGTCGTCCTGGTGGACGTCCCGACGCTGCGCGAGACGCCCCGCCGCGTCACGCCCCGCTACTGGCGCGACGAGCTGAAGCTGGCGCTGCACCGCGTCCTGCTGCAGGAGGCGCACCGCATGAACGCGTCGGTGTGGCCGCTGGACGACCACAGCTACCTCGTCATCGCGACGCGCGGGTCCGTGACGTCGTCCACCGAGGGGTTCCGGACGCCGCCGTTCGTGGAGCGCGTCCGGGAGGAGCTCGGCCTCGCGATCGAGGTCGGCATCGGGATGGGCCGCACCGCGCACGAGGCCGAGAACCACGCGCGCGCGGCGCTCGCGCGGTCGCAGAGCTCGCAGCGGACGCAGGGTTTCGCGCTCGACCGGGACGGCCGCGCGCTCGTCCCCGCGCCGCGCACCCCGCCGCGGTCGCAGCCGCAGGCGAAGCCGAAGGGCCTGGAGATCCTGGCCCGGCTCGCCGACAAGCTCGGCGACCAGGACCAGCCGCTGATCGTCGACGCCGAGAACGCGGGCCGCATGCTCGGCGTCACCCCGCGCACCGCCCGCCGCCTGCTGCGCACCCTCGTCGAGGAGGGCCTGGCGTGGCCGCTGCCGCCGAACCGCACGCCGCAGCCCGGCCGTCCCCGCCAGCTGTACCGGCTGATCGTCGAGAAGCTGGGCCCGTCGAAGGCGTCCTGAGCACCGGCCCGAACGGCCCCGGACGCGCACGCGCACACGCGCGCGGACGTCCGGGGCCGCTCGGCCGTCAGACGCGGTGCGGGAAGGCGCGGGCCACGGCGAGGAAGGCGTCGTTCTCCTCCGGGGAGCCGATCGAGACGCGCGCGCCCTCCCCGTCGAACGGGCGGACGCTGACGCCCTCGGCGTCGCACGCGGCGGAGAACTCCATCGTCGCGTCGCCGAGCCGCAGCCACACGAAGTTCGCCTCGGTGTGCGGGACCGTCCAGCCGTCGGCGACGAGCGCGCCGTGCACCCGGTCGCGCTCCTTGACCGTCTCGCCGACGCGCGCGAGCAGCTCATCGGTGGCGTGCAGCGACGCGATCGCGGCGGTCTGCGCGACGGAGTTGACGCTGAACGGCAGGAACGTCTTGCGGATCGCGGCGGCGACCTCGGGGTGCGCGACGAGGTAGCCGATCCGCAGCCCGGCGAGCCCGTACGCCTTCGAGAACGTCCGCAGGATCGCCAGGTTCGGGCGGTCGCCGTAGAGGGTGAGCCCGTCGGGGACCTCGCCGTCGCGGATGTACTCGCGGTACGCCTCGTCGAGGACGACCAGGCAGTCGGCGGGCACCCGGTCGAGGAACGCCTCCAGCTCGGCGCGCCGGACAGCGGTGCCGGTCGGGTTGTTCGGGTTGCAGACGAAGATCAGCCGGGTGCGTTCGGTGATCGCGTCGGCCATCGCCGCGAGGTCGTGCGTCTCGTCCTTGAGCGGCACCTGGACGGACGTCGCCCCGGACAGCGCGACGAGCAGCGGGTACGCCTCGAACGAGCGCCACGCGTAGATGATCTCCGCGCCGGGTTCGGCGACGGCCTCCAGCAGCATCTGCGAGACGCCGACGGAGCCGCAGCCGACGGCGACGTGCTCGGCGGGGACGCCGCAGAACTCCGCGATCTCCCCGGTGAGGGCGGTCGCGTTGTTGTCGGGGTACCGGTTGACGTTCCGCGCCGCGTCCGTGATCGCGTCCAGGACGGACGGCAGCGGACCCTCCGGCGACTCGTTCGACGACAGCTTGAACGAGCGCCCGTCCGGTGACGTGACGACCTTGCCGGGCTTGTAAGCCACGAACCGGTCGAGAACGGAGCGGAAGCGAGGAGTGGTTGCCTCGGACACCGTTGTCCTCCAGGGTGCGCAGGGGTGATGTGCCCCAGCTTATGACCGTCCCGGAGGGCTCACGTGCGCGGACATGCTCACGTGCGCGGACGTGCTCACGTGCGCGGGCGCAGCATCGGCGGCCGGAGCTGCTCGGCGTCGCCGCGCCGGTACAGCCGGGCGGGGCGGCCGCCGTCGCGGGTGGTGGTCGCCTCGGCGGGGATGAGGAAACGGTCGGCGCCGGTGACCTTCCGGTGGAAGTTGCGGGGGTCGAGGGCGGTGCCCCAGACGATCTCGTAGACGCGGCGCAGCTCGGCGACGGTGAACTCGGGCGGGCAGAAGGCGGCGGCGAGCGAGGTGTAACTCCAGCTTCGCGCGCGCCCGCTCCATGCCGTCGCACAGGATGCGGCGGTGGTCGAACGCGGCCCGGTCGTGGTGGAGGAGTTCGTCCACGGCCGTCCACAGGACCTGCGCGCGGCTGGAGGCGGGCAGGTCGGGGGCGAGGCCGAGGTAGGCGACGCTGACGACGCGCTGGCGGGGGTCGCGGTCGGGGTAGCCGTAGGTGGCGAGCTGCTCCAGGTGGATGCGGACGTCGGCGAGCCCGGCGCGTTCGGCCATCAGCCGGGACGCGGCGGCGGGCAGGTCCTCGTCGAGCTGGATGAAACCGCCCGGCAGCGACCACGCGCCGTCGTAGGGCGCCCGGTCGCGCCGCCACATCAGCGCGCAGAGCCGCTGCGCCCGCACGGTGAGGACGACGAGGTCGACGGAGACGGCGAGCCGCGGCACGGACATGCCACCGAACTTAGCGGCCCCGGCGGACTCCTGGCGCCGCACCGCCGGAACCCGGGCCCGGACGCTCCCCGGAGTCTCCCCGGAGGCTCCCCGGACGCGACCGATCGCCGCCGATCGCCGCCGAACAGGCGGAACGCCACGTTTCGTCGCCATTCCCCTACGATGCGACATCGGAACCTTTGATGCGACTTCGTTATGCATGGAAGGACAACGGGTGAGCGTGGACAAGCGTCAGTGCGGGGGGACGATGCGCGACCATGCGCGTGCCACGAAGGCACGCGAACCGGACAAACCTCGCGGGCTGGGCGCCCGTTCACGTCCGGGGCCCGGCGCCCCGCCCGGCGCCGGGCCAGGGCCCGGCTCCCGGCCGCCGCCCGGCGCCTGTACGGCCGGGAGCCCGACCTGGCCGCGCTCGCGGCCGTGCTGGACGCCGTGCCCCGGCGCGGACCCCGGCTGCTGTCGCTCGAAGGCGCGGCGGGCGTGGGCAAGACCGCGCTGCTCGGCGGGGTCCGGACGGACGTGCGGCGGCGCGGCTGGACCGTGCTGCCGGCCCGCGCCGCCTTCCTCGAAACCGCGAACGACTTCGGCGTCCTGCGGCAGATCCTCGCCGGGCTGCCCGCCCCGCCGGACGGCCGGGAGCCGCCCGCGCTGCCCGCGGCGACGGCGGACGGGGCGGCGGCGCTTCGCCGTGTTCGAGGACGTGACCGCGCACCTGCTCGCGGTCGCCGCGCGCACCCCCGTCGTGATCACGCTGGACGATCTGCAGTGGTGCGACCCGCCGTCGCTGCGCTGGCTCGCCTACCTCGCGCACCGCAGCGCCGACCTGCCGATCGGGATCGTCGTGGCGTGCTCCCTCGGGGAGATGGGCGAGCGGCGGTTCCTGGTCGACGAGCTGATCGCGCTGTTCGAGCGGCGCACGCTCGGCGCGCTGGCGCCCGCGCAGCTGCGCGCCTGGATCGCCGACGCGCTCGGCGCCCGGCCGGACGACGCGTTCGTCGCGGGGTGCCACCGGGTGACCGGCGGCTCGCGGCGCTGCTGGCCGCGCTCCTGCCCGCGCTGGCCGCGCGGTCCACGCCGCCGGTGCGGGCGTCGCTGCCGGCGCTGCAGCGCGTCCGGGCCGCGGCGCGGTGTCCCAGCGCGTCCTGCCGTGGATCCTGCGCGGCGGCCCGGACGCGCAGGCCGTCGCGCAGGCCGTCGCGGTGCTCGACGAGGACGCCGAGCTGGTCCTCGTCGCCGAACTGGCCGGGCTCGAACTCGACGGCGCGGCACGCGCCGTCGACCGGTTGATCAGGCTGCACATCCTGTCCGACACCGCACCGCTGCGGTACGTCCACCCGCTCGTCCGGTCGGTGGTGCAGGCCGGGATGTCGGGCGGGCTGCGCACCTCGCAGCGGCTGCGCGCGGCCCGGCGCGTTCCGCGCGCACCGCGCCGAGGCGGAGCGGGCGGCGGCGCACCTGCTGCACGACGTGTGCGGCGAGCGTGGGCGCGCGGGACGCGCTGCGCGCCGCCGCCGCGTCCGCCCGGCAGCGCGGCGACGCGCGGGAGGCGCTGGGGTACCTGCGCCGGGCGCTGGCCGAGCCGATGCCGGTCGCCGACCGCGCCGAGCTGCTCGCCGACATCGGCGCGGCGGAGATCGGCGCGGGCCTCGGCGGCGCCGCGGGACGACGCTGCGGGAGGCGCTCGACCTGGCCGCCGACCCGGCGCTGCGGGTGCGGATCGGGGTCGATCTGGCCGTCGTCGACGCCGCCGCCGCGCGTCCCATCGACGCCGCGCTGCGGATCATCGACGAGGCCGGGGCGCGGGTGCCGCCCGAGCGCGGCGACCTGGTCGCCGAGGCCGAGTTCGGCGTCTTCTTCGCCTACGCGTCCTCCGCGGGCTCCGACGAGTTCTACCACCGGCGGCTGCCGCGGCTGCGAAAGTTGGCGACTGGCGACGCCCGGCTGAGCGCCCTCGCGGGCGTGGTCGACGCCTGGACGCGGATCCGGCGCGCGGGCGACCGCGACGGGTGCGTCCGCCGCGCGCGGTCCGCGCTGGACGCGGTCGGCCGGCAGCGGGCGTGGGAGTTCGGGCTGCGGCTGCTCGCGGTCGGCGCGCTCATCAACGCCGACGCCTACGACCTCGCCGACGACACGTTCCTCTCGGGCGGCGGCGGCCCCGCCGCGGACGACTCCGCGATCGCGACGTACCTGCACGGGCGCGTCCTGTTCGGGCGCGGCGACCTGAAGTCGGCCCGGACGGAGCTCGGCGCCGCCCTCGAAGACCCGTTCGTCGCCCGCACGGTCGGGTTCGCCCGGCTCGTCCGCGTACTGACCGAGATGGGGGAACTGGACGACGCGGCCCGGCTGCTCCGCGAGCACCGCCCGGCGGCACCGTCCGTCCCGACCTGGACGGCCACCGCGTTCGCCTTCGCCGAGGGGTCCCTGCACGCGGCGCACGGCAGGCACGGCAAGGCGCTGGAGCGGTACCTGGAGGCCGGACGGGGCGCCCGCGCGGTCGGCCTCGACAACCCGGCGGTGTTCCCGTGGCGGTCGCAGGCCGCGCGGTCCCACGCCGCCCTCGGCGACGCGGCGGCGGGCGCCGCTCGCCGCCGCCGAGCTGGACCTCGCCCGCCGCTGGGGTGCGCCGCGCGCGCTGAGCACCGCCCTCGCCGCGTCCGGCCTGGTCAACGGGGACGAGGAGGCCGCACGCGAGGCGGTCGCCGTGCTCGACCCGCTGGAGGCGAACCTCCACCGCGCGACGGCCCTGGTCGACCTCGGGTCGATCCGGCTGCGCCTCGGCCGCGACGCCGAAGCCCACGAGCACCTCCAGGAGGCGTTCGCGCTGGCCCAGACGATCCACGCGAGGCCGGTCGGCCTACGGGCGGCACGCTGCCTGCGCCGCGCCGGCGGCCGGCCGGACCCGAGCCGGCTCATCGGCGTCGCGGCCCTCACCGCGCAGGAGCGCGCCGCCGCCGAACGCGCCGCCGCGCGGCGCCACCAACCGCCGGATCGCCGAGGAGATGGTGCTCACCCAGCGCACCGTCGAGCAGTACCTGACCAGCGCCTACCGCAAACTGGGCATCACCGGCCGCCGCCAGCTCCCGACCGCCCTGACCGACTAGCCGCCGGTTTCGTTGATCTGCGGCGTGTTGCCCTAACTCGGGCGCTATAAGGGCAACACGCCGCAGGTCAACGTCAGGAGGGGGCGCAGAGGGCCAGGACCTCGCTGGTCAGGGCGGCCGCGGCGTGCGGACGGCCCAGGGTGCGGGCGCGCGCGGACATGTCGGCGCGGCGGGCCGGGTCGGCGAGCAGGCCGCCGAGTTCCTCCGCGAGCCGGGCCGGTGTCGCGTCGTCGCCGGTGAGCACCCGCGCGGCGCCCTGCGACGCGAGGTGCGCCGCGTTGCGGCGCTGCTCGTCCCCGCCGGTCGGGACGAGCGGGACGAGCACCGCCGGCTTGCCGAGCGCGGTCAGTTCGGCGACCGTGCCGCCGCCGCTGCGCGACACGACCACGTCGGCGAGGGCGAGCACGTCCGCGATCTCGTCGCCGATGAAGTCCCGCACGAGGTACCGGGAGCGCAGCTCGGGCGGGAGCGCCGGGACGTTCGCGCGGGCCTCCTCGACGAGCTGCCCGCCCGCCTGGTGCAGGACGTTCGCGCGCTGCAGGAGCCCGGGGAGGATCGCGGCCACGAGGTCGTTGACCTGCCGGGAGCCGAGCGAGCCGCCGGTGACGTAGACGGTCGGCAGCGCGGGCGTCCACCCGGTCCAGCCGAGCCGCGCGATCGCCGCGCGCGGGTCGCCGTCCGCCAGTCCGGGCCGCAGCGGGTTGCCGGTGACGGTCGCGCGCGCCCGCAGCTTCCCGGGCAGCAGCTCCACCGCCGCGTCCGCGCTGAGCGCGATGCGCGCGGCGCCCCGCATGGTGATCCGGTTGGCGAGCCCCACCTGGACCGTCTGCTCGTGCACGATCAGCGGGCGGCGCCGCACCCGGGCGGCGAGCCCGACGGGCACCGACACGTACCCGCCGGTGCACAGGACGGCGTCCGGGCGCGCGTCGCCGACGACGCCGATCGCCTTGCCGACCCCGGCGGGCACCCGTCCGGCGTCGCGGAGGTTGGCGGACGACAGCATCTTGAGGGGGTTGCGGGCGCGCCGCAGCTTGCCGGTGGGGATCGACACGAACGGCACGCCCTCGTCGGCCGCGATCTTCGCCTCGATGCCGCCCTCGCTGCCGACCCACAGCGGGTCGAGCTGCAGCCCGTACGCGGCGAGCGCGGACCGCGCGGACCGGACGACCGTGAGCGCGGGGAACGCGTGGCCGCCGCTGCCGCCGCCGGTGACGATGAGCCGCACCGGGCTCCGGCGCTCGACGAGGGCCTGCGGGACGACGACGTGCATGCGGGACTCCTATGGGGGGACGCGGTCAGGATTCGTATACACGCGGGACGCTAGCGGGGATCCGGGAGAGAATCTCGGCGGGCAGCACACCGATGCGCCGGGCCAGTTCGACGACGGTGAGTTCGCCGTGGTCACCGGGGCCGAACAGGACGACGTCGTCCCCGGGACACGGCATGTCCTGGCCGACGTCCAGCACGGTCTGGTCCATGCCGATCACCCCGGCGACCGGGTGGGGGCGGCCCGCGACGGCCAGCTCGACCCCGGCGCCGCCCGCCGCCCGGGGCAGGCCGTCCGCGTACCCGACGGGCACGACGGCGAGGGTGCTGTCGTCCGGAACCCGGTAGGTCAGGCCGTACATCACGCCGGTACCGGCCGGTATCCGCTTGACGGCCGCGACGGACGAGTGCAGCGCCAGCGCGGGCCGCAACCCGAAGTCGCCGCCGCCGTCCAGCGGGCTGAGCCCGTACAGCGCCAGCCCGGCGCGCACCATGTCGAAGTGGCTGTCGGGCCGGGTGAGCAGCGCCGCCGAGTTGGCGAGGTGCCGCACCCCCGGGTCGACCCCGGCGTCCGCCGCGTACCGCACCGCGTCGCCGAACACGTCGAGCTGGACGTCCGTGGCCGGATGCCCGGGAATGTCCGAGCACGCGAAATGGGAGAACGTGCCGGTCACGACGATGTGCCCGGCCGCCCGCGCGCCGCCGCGCCGCCTCCACCAGGAACGGCCAGTCGCCGTCGACGGCGCCGCCGCGCGACAGCCCCGTGTCGACCTCCAGGTGGACGCGCGCCGGACGGCCGGCCCGTTCGGCCGCCCGCGCCGCCCGCGCGAGCCGCCACGGGGAGTCGACGCCGAGTTCGACCCCCGCCAGGACGGCGGCGTCGTAGTCGGGCCCGTGCCCGGGCGCCCACGCGAGGATCGGCGCGTCGATCCCCGCGCGGCGCAGCGTGAACGCGTCGTCGAGGTGGGCCACGCCGAGCCGGGCCGCGCCCCCGTCGAGCGCCGCGCGAGCCACCGGGACCAGCCCGTGCCCGTACGCGTTCGACTTCACGACCGCCATCACCGGCGCGCGTCCGGCGAGGGACGCCAGCACGGACGCGTTCGCGGAGATCGCGGCCAGGTCGATATGTGCGTGCGCCCCATGGGTGACGTCCGTCTGCGCAGTATGTCCGATCATCGAGCACATGGGCCAAGGGTGGAGGCCCGGCGGGCCCGCCCGCGCCGTGTGCCGCGATCAAACCGGTCCGCACCACGGATTGCACGGTCGATCCGCCCCGATTGCCCGGTACCGCGCCCCGGAATGCCCGGTATCCCCGCGCCCGCCGCCGTCCCTACGCTCTCGCAGGAACAGTCGGCGTCAGAGAGGCTGAGGGGGCTTGACGGAGATCACGCTGATGTCGGACGAACGCGTCGCGCGCGTCCCGGTCGCGGACACCGGGGAACCGTTCGTCGACCTGAGGACGCGTCCCGAACTCGCGCTCGACGCCCGGCTCGCCGACCCGCACGGCGCGTACGCGCACGTCCGGGCCGGTGTCGCGACCCGGCTCCGGCGGGCCGCCGGACTGCTCCCGGACGGCCTGCGCCTGTGCGTCGTCGAGGGCTACCGGCCGCCCGGCCTGCAGCGCCGCTACTTCGACGAGCACGCGGCCGAACTCGCCGGGGCCCACCCCGAGTGGGTCCGGCCCGGGTGCACGAGCTGGCGAGCCGCTTCGTCGCGCCCCCGGACGTCGCACCCCACGTCGCCGGGGCCGCCGTCGACGTCACCCTGCGCGACTCCGCGGGGGCCGAACTGCCGATGGGGACGGACGTCAACGCCGATCCCGAACGGAGCCGGGGCGCCTGCTATACCGCGTCGCCCGACATATCCCCGGATGCCCGACGCAACCGGGACCTGCTCGCGAAGGTGCTCACGTCGTCGGAATGGTGAACTACCCGACCGAGTGGTGGCACTGGTCGTACGGCGACCGCTACTGGGCGCTGACCACGGGCGCCGAAGCCGCCCTCTACGCGCACGCCGACGCGGCGCGGCTCAGGGCGGGCAGGGGCGGCGAACGGAACGGCGACGACGGGAAGGGTGCGGCGCGGCCGGGCACGGGCGCGCGGACGGGGTTCGAGACGACGAGCGGGACGACGGGGTTCGGGGAGAACATGGGTGATCGGCGGCTTGCCGTGGGGGTCGTGTTCGGGGGGCCTTCGGCCGAGCACGACGTGTCGGGGGCGTCGGCGCCTCGCCGTCGTCCGGGGGCTCGACCGGGAGCGGTTCCGCCCGGTCGTCGTCGGCGTCGACCGGGACGGACGGTGGCTGCTGCTCCCGGCGGCGACGGTCGGGGCGGCCGTGGACGGGGACGGGGACGGGACGTCCGGCGGCCCGGCGATCGACGACCGGCTGACCGTCGACGCGGACGCCGGGATCGAGGTCGGGCTCCGGCGCGGCGGCGCGCTCGTCGCGGTGCGCGAGCGGGCGCCCTCGGCGGACGTCGTCGAACGGCTCGACGTCGTCCTGCCGGTCATGCACGGGCCGTACGGGGAGGACGGCGTGCTGCAGGGGCATCTGCAGGCGCTCGGTGTCCCGTACGCGGGGTGCGGGGTGCTCGCGTCGGCGGTCGGCATGGACAAGGTCGCGATGCGGCGGGCGTTCGCGGCGGAGGGGATCCCGTCGCCGCCGTCCGTGTGGTTCACCGAGCGGCGGTGGCGGGCGGCGACGGACGCCGGGCGGGCCGCGCTGGCGGGGGACGGGCTCGGCTGGCCGAGGTTCGTGAAACCGGCCCGGATGGGTTCGTCCATCGGGGTGTCGCGGGTGACGGGCCCGGACGAGCTGGTCCGCGCGGTCGAGGAGGCGTTCGCGTTCGACGGCGTCGTCGTGGTGGAGCGGGGGATCGAGGCGCGGGAGCTGCTGTGCGGGGTGCTCGGCGACGCCGAGGACCCCGCGTCGTCGGTGCCGTCCGAGGTGAAGGTGAGCGGCGGTTTCTCGGACTACGCGCAGAAGTACCTCAGCGCGGCCGACACCGTGACGACGCCCGCCGACCTGCCCGCGGACGTCACGGCGCGGGTGCGGGAACTGTCGGTGCGGGCGTTCCGGGCGATCGGCGGCCACGGGCTCGCCCGCGTCGATTTCCTCTACGAGGAGGCGACGGGGCGCGTGTACGTGGGGGAGATCAACACGATGCCGGGGTTCACCGCGCGTTCGGTGTACGCGCGGGGCTGGGCGGCGAGCGGCGTGCCGTACGGGGACGTCCTCACCCGGCTGATCGACCTCGCGGGCGGGGAGGCCGCCCGATGATCCCGCTCACCCTCGACGAGATCGCCCACGTCACCGGCGGCACCCCGCACGGCGGCGGCACCGCGCACGGCGGCGGACCGGCCGTCACCGGGCCGGTCGTGACCGACTCCCGCGAGGTCGCCGCCGGGGCGCTGTTCGTCGCGATCGCGGGGGAGCGCAGCGACGGGCACGACTTCGCCGCGACGGCGTACGCGGGCGGGGCGGTCGCGGTGCTGGGCAGCCGTCCCGTCGACGGCCCCTGCGTCGTGGTCGACGACGTGGTCGGCGCGCTGACCGAGCTGGCCGCCTACGTGCGGGGCGAGGTCGATCCGCTGGTCATCGGCCTGACCGGGTCGGTGGGCAAGACGACGACGAAGGACCTGCTCGCGCAGATCCTCGAACGGGAGGGCCCGACGGTCGCGACGGCCCGTTCGTACAACAACGAGATCGGGCTGCCGCTGACGGTGCTGCGGGCCGACCGGGAGACGCGGTACCTGGTGCTGGAGATGGGCGCCGGGAACCCGGGCGACATCACGCATCTCGCGCGGGTGGCGCGGCCGCACTTCGGGCTGGTGCTCAACGTCGGTCCGGCGCACGTCCTCACGCTGGGCGGGCTGGAGGGCGTCGCGAAGGCGAAGTCGGAGCTGGTGCGGGCGCTGCCGCCGGCGGCGGACGGCGGCGTCGCGCTGCTCAACGCCGACGACGGCGCGCTGCCGCGATGGCCGCCGCCGCGCCCGCCGAGGTGGTGTTCCACGGGACGGGCGGGGACGCGGCGGTCCGCGCGTCCGGCGTGACGGTCGACGCCGGGGGGCACGCGTCCTGCACGCTGCACGCACCGTCCGGGGACGCGCGGGTGCGGCTGCCGCTGCCCGGCGAGCACCAGGTCGCGAACGCGGTGGCGGCGGCGAGCGCCGCCACCGCGGCGGGCGTCGCACCGGACCGGATCGCCGCGGCGCTGGAAGCGGCGGTGCCCCGCTCGCCGGGCCGGTTCCGGCCGTCCGAGGGCCCGGACGGCGTGACGATCATCGATGACGCCTACAACGCCAATCCGGTGTCGATGCGGGCGGCGCTGCGCACGATGACCGCGATGGCCGCGGGACGGCGCCGGACGATCGCCGTCCTCGGCGAGATGACCGGCCAGGCGGCCGGGACGGCGGGACGGCACGCGGACGTCGGGGCGCTCGCCGCCGGGCTCGGCGTGTCGATCCTGGTCGTGGTGGGCGACGGCGAGGGCCCGGAGGCGCTGGCCGCCGCCGCGCGCCGCGCGGACGGGTTCGTCCACTCGGTCCCGGACCGGACGGCCGCCGCCGACCGCGTGCGCGGGCTGCTGCGGCCGGACGATCTCGTGCTGGTGAAGGCGTCGAGCGAGGTGGGGCTGTCGGCGGTCGCCGCGGCCCTCGGTCGGCGGACGGCGTAGGACCCGGCGACCGTCAGGAGGCGGCGACCGTCAGGAGGCGGCGACCGTCAGGAGGCGGGGGCCAGCAGGCCGGCGCGGCGCATCGACGCCGGGCAGTGCAGGTAGACCTCGTCGATCTCGACGAGGATCGCGAGCTTGGGCGCGACCCCCTTCTCGGTCATCTCGGCGAAGAACGGGGCGTCCTGGAGGATCCGGGCGCGGCCGTTGACGCGCAGCGTGTACTTGTCGCCCGGGTTGAAGAACAGGACCCCGACGTTCGGGTGCGCGAGCAGGTTGAGCAGCGTGTCGCCGCGCCGGTTGCCCGCGCGTTCGGGCAGGACGATCGTGCGGTCGTCCAGCACGCGGACGAACCCGGCGTCGCCGCCGCGCGGGGAGACGTCCAGCTCGCCGTCCGCGTCGGACGTCGCGAGGAGCGCGAGCCGGGCGCGGGCGAGGATGCCGAGGTCGTCGGGGGCGAGCCGGTCGTGCACCTTGTCGATCACCATGGGGTGCGGCTCGCCGAGGATCTCCCGCAGGACGTCCGGCGACCGCACCTCCACATATCCGTCGGCGGTGGCGTCGGCGGGGGCCGGGCTGGCGTTGGGCACTCGTTTCCTCCTTGAACCGGGCGCGTCGCGGTCGGCCGCCCCGCCCGTCCTGTCCGTCCCGTCCGTTCTGGAACGTGCCATCCGGGCTGGACACGGCATCCGGAAGGAATGTTAGGTTTGGCTAACCTAATTGTCCAGGTAGGGACGGATTCGAGGAGGGGACGCGATGGACGCCGCGCGCGCATCGTCCGTCGCGGACGCTACCGCCCCGGCCCGTCCGAGCAGCGCACCGCCCCCCACCCGCGACATCTCGCGCGGGCCGTCGCGGCTCGCCGCCGGGCTCGTCCTCACCGCCGCCGCCGTGCTGGCCGCCGCCTGGGCGAGCCTGCTGATCGGCCCCGGCGACGTCCCGGCACGCGCCGCCTGGAACGCGATCCTCGACTACGACCCGTCGGTGAAAGCGCAGCTCATCGCGCAGGAGGTGCGCATCCCGCGGACGGTCGCGGGGCTCCTGGCGGGCGCGGCGCTCGGCCTCGCGGGCGCCATCATGCAGGGCGTCACCCGCAACCCGCTCGCCGATCCCGGCCTGCTCGGCGTCAACGCGGGCGCCGCCGTCGCGGTCGTCGTCGCGATCGGCGTGTTCGGCCTGACCTCCCCCGACCAGTACATCTGGTTCGGGTTCCTCGGCGCGCTCGGCGCCGCCGTCCTCGTCTACTCGGTCGCGGCGCGCGGCCGGGGCGGCGCGACGCCGGTCAAGCTCGCGCTCGCGGGCGCCGCGACCGCCGCGCTGCTCGGCTCGTTCACCCGCGCGATCCTGCTGACGCAGCGCGAGACCTACGAGCAGTTCCGGTTCTGGGAGGTCGGCGCCCTGTCCGGACGGGACGCGAGGTGCTGCGGCAGGCGCTCCCGTTCATCGTCGTCGGCGTCGTCCTCGCGCTCTGCCTCGGCCCGCGCCTGAACGCGCTGTCGCTCGGCGACGACGTCGCCCGCGCCGCGCCAGCCGGTGGGCCTCGCCCGCGCGGGCGCCGCCGCCGTGGTCGTCCTGCTCTGCGGCTCCGCGACGGTCGTCGCGGGCCCGCTGATCTTCGTGGGGCTCGTCGTCCCGCACATCGCGCGGCTGATCGTCGGACCCGACCACCGCTGGCTGCTCCCGTACAGCGCGCTGCTCGCGCCCGTCCTGCTGCTGGTCTCCGACATCGTCGGGCGGGTCATCGTGTGGCCGGGCGAAGTGCAGGTCGGCATCGTGACGGCCGCGCTCGGCTCGATCCCCTTCATCTGGCTGGTCCGCCGACGGGAGACGGCCGAACTGTGACGACGCAGACCCCGTCCCTGGCCGACGTCATCGCGGCCAACACCCGGGTAAGACGGACCGGGCGCGCGCGCGAAACCGTCGTGTGCACGGCGCTCGCCGCGCTCGTCCTCGCGGCGCTGTGCACCGCGCTCGCCTACGGCGACATGACGATCCCCCTGCCCGACATCGCCGCGGCCCTCACCGGCGGCGGGGACGGCGGAACGCACTTCATCATCGTGGAGCTGCGCCTCCCCCGCGTGCTCACCGCGCTGCTCGTCGGCCTCGCCCTCGGCATGGCGGGCGGCGTGTTCCAGACACTGCTGCGCAACCCGCTCGCCAGCCCGGACGTCATCGGCATCAGCGCCGGGTCCAGCGCGGGCGCCGTCGTCGCGACCCTGTGGTTCGGCCTCACCGGATACGCCCTCTCCACCGCCGCCATGGCGGGGGCGCTGCTCGCCGCCGGGGGCATCTACGCGCTCGCGTGGCGGCGCGGCGTCAGCGGCCACCGGCTCGTCCTCATCGGGATCGGCGCCGCCGCCGGGCTGATGAGCGTGGTGTCCTACGCGATGACCCGCGCCGAGGTCACCGAGGCGCAGGAGGCGCTGCAGTGGCTGACCGGCAGCCTCAACGGCCGCACCTGGTCGCACGTGTGGCCGCTGCTCGCCGGCGCCGCCGTCCTGCTGCCCGCGACGCTCGCCGCCGCCCGCGCCCTGCCCGCGCTGCAGCTCGGCGACGACACCGCGAAGGGCCTCGGCAGCCGCGTCGAACGCGAGCGGCTCGCGCTGTTCGGCTGCGCGGTCGGCCTCGTCGCGATCGCGACGGCCGCCGCCGGGCCGGTCGACTTCGTCGCCCTGCTGGCCGCGCCGATCGCGCGCCGACTGCTGCCCGGACGCGGCGCGGCGCTCGTCCCGTCCGCGCTGACCGGCGCGCTGATCGTGCTCGCCGCGGACTTCGCCGCCCAGCACGCCGCCGCCGTCCAGTTCCCGGTCGGCGTCGTCACGGCCCTGATCGGCGCCCCGTTCCTCCTCTGGCTGCTGACCCGCGTGAACCGACAGGCAGGCTGAATGAAGCACACACTCCGCGCGCAGGACGTCCGGATCGGCTACGGGGACCGCGACGTCGTCCAGGGGCTCAGCGTGGACGTCCCGCCCGGCGAGGTCACCGTCATCGTCGGGCCGAACGCCTGCGGGAAGTCGACGCTGCTGCGCGCGCTCGCCCGGCTCCTCGCCCCGTCCGCCGGGACGGTCCTGCTCGACGACCGCGACATCCGCGCGACCTCGACCAAGCGCGTCGCGGCCCTGCTGTCGATCCTCCCGCAGACCCCCGCCGCACCCGACGGCATCACCGTCGCCGACCTCGTCGCCCGCGGCCGCTACCCGCACCAGGGCTGGTTCCGCCGCTGGACGGGCGAGGACGACGAGGCCGTCGCCCGCGCGATGCTCGCCACCGACGTCGCCGACCTCGCGGCCCGCCGGGTCGACGAGATCTCCGGCGGGCAGCGGCAGCGCGTGTGGATCGCGATGGCCCTCGCGCAGCGCACCGACATCCTGCTCCTGGACGAGCCCACCACCTACCTCGACGTCAGCCACCAGCTCGACGTCCTCGACCTGCTCACCGACCTGAACCGGGACGACGGCCGCACCATCGTCGCCGTCCTGCACGACCTCAACCTCGCGTGCCGCTACGCCGACCACCTGATCGTCATGAAGGACGGCCGGATCTCGGCCACCGGCAAGCCCGCCGACGTCGTCACCGCGGACCTCGTCGGCGACGTCTTCGGCATCCGCTGCACGGTCGTGCCGGACCCCGCTTCCGCGACCCCGATGATCGTCCCGATGGGGCGCCACCACGTACAGAACGAAGTTAGGCAGACATGACCGCGCGCTTGAATCCGCTCGCCCTCCTGGCCGCGACGGCGTCCCTGCTGCTGGCCCTCACCGCCTGCGGCTCGTCGGACGGCACCGGCACCGACGCGGCGGGCGACGCCGCCGCCTCCGGCGCCTACCCCGTCAAGATCACCACCAAGTTCGGCGACGTCACCGTCGAGGAACGGCCCGAGCGGGTCGTCGCGCTCGGCTGGGGCGACGCCGAGACCGCGCTCGCCCTCGGCGTCCAGCCCGTCGGCCAGAGCGACTGGCTGGAGTTCGGCGGCGACGGCGTCGGCCCGTGGGTCACGCAGAAGTACGACGAGAGCCCGGAGAAGATCGGCACGCTGGAGCCCGAGTACGAGAAGATCGCGTCCCTGCGGCCCGACCTGATCCTCGACGTCAAGTCCAGCGGCGACGCGGGGCGCTACGACCTGCTGAGCAAGATCGCGCCGACCGTCGCGGTGCCCGAGGGCGGCGACAGCTACAAGACGACCTGGACGAAGCAGACGCAGATGATCGCCGAGGCGCTGGGCGTGCCGGACAAGGGCGCGAAGCTGATCGCCGGCATCGACGCGAAGTTCGCCGCCGCCCGCGAGGAACACCCCGAGTTCAAGGGCAAGACGATCTCGCTCGGCTCCCGCACCAGCGGCGGCTACGGCGGCTACGTCAAGGGCACCGACCGCGTCGCGTTCGTCGAGAGCCTCGGCTTCGAGAACAACCCGAAGATCGACGCGGCGGCGGGCAAGAACTTCTCGATCGAGATCGCCCGCGAGAACCTCGGCATCCTCGACGCCGACCTCGTCGTGATGACGGCCATCGGCCTCGAACCCGCCCAGATCTCGGGCGACCCGCTCTACAAGGCGGTCCCCGCCGTGCGGGACGGCCGCTCGATCGTCTTCGACGACAAGAACATCAGCAACGCGTTCGCCACGAACACCCCGCTCTCCATCGGCTACGCGATCGACAAGGTCGTCCCGCTGTTCGCCGAGAAGATCAAGTAGCGACCTCCCCGAGGGGCGCACGGATCAGCCGATCCGTGCGCCCCTTTCGTCTTCATTCCGCGCGGCCTGCGCGGTCCGCGCGATCCGCGCGGCGCGATGCCCAGCCGATGAGAGCGAGCGCGCCCAGCAGGAACACGAGGTTGTGCGCGAGCTGCCGTTCCGCCGACACGTCCCCGAGGGGCGTGACGAAGAACGCCACGACCGCGCGCGCGAGGACGGCGCCCCCGGCCACCGCCACCACGTGCCGTCCCGTCCACCGCCCGGACCGCGCGGCGGCCGCCACCGCCACGGCCGCGCCCCCGACCAGCGCAAGGCCACCGGCGAACCCCGCCCAGGTGGACGGCAGGAAGTCGAAGCCCAGCGCGGCGGCGACGCGGGCACGCCCGCCTGCCACGGCCGCGGGACCCGCCGCCCGTTCCGGGACGGCC
>NZ_MKJY01000098.1 GCF_001942465.1 Actinomadura sp. CNU-125 | reverse complement strand
CGCGTCGGCGGTCGCGGCCCGGATCGGCGGCGCGGACGCGGTCGCCGTGCACGCCACCGCGTCCCTGGAGACGGTCGTCGGCGTCGTCGGCGGGCTCCTCGCGGGCGTCCCGGTGGTGCCGCTGCCGCCCGACTCGGGACCGGACGAGCGCGCCCACATCCTCGGCGACTCGGGTTCGGAGCTGCTGCTCGGCGGCCGCGGCACCGTGACCGTCGAGGGCGAGCCGCCGCTCGTCCCCGTCGACGACCTCCCGCCGGGCGACGGCGGCGCGGTGGAGTCCGCGCCCGGCGCGACCGCGTTCGTCCTCTACACCAGCGGCACGACGGGCGCGCCGAAGGGCGTGCTGATCTCGCGGAGCGCGATCGCCGCCGGTCTCGACGCGCTCGCCGACGCGTGGGCGTGGACCCCCGACGACGTCCTCGTGCACGGGCTGCCGCTGTTCCACGTGCACGGCCTGGTCCTCGGCGTCCTCGGCGCGCTGCGCGTCGGGTCGCCGCTCGTCCACACCGGGCGGCCGGCGCCCGAGGCGTACGCGGCCGCCGCGCGCGCCGACGGCGGCACCCTGTTCTTCGGCGTCCCGACGGTCTGGTCGCGGACGGCCGCCGACCCTGCGGCTGCGGAGGCCCTGCGGGGCGCCCGCC
Source organism: Actinomadura sp. CNU-125 (assembly GCF_001942465.1). Taxonomy (GTDB): domain Bacteria; phylum Actinomycetota; class Actinomycetes; order Streptosporangiales; family Streptosporangiaceae; genus Spirillospora. Next base: position 16,015 of record NZ_MKJY01000098.1, on the reverse strand, counting down.
TGCTGGTGTCGGGGAGCGCCCCGCTGCCCGTGCCGGTCTTCGAACGGATCGAGGGCCTCACCGGGCACCGTCCCGTCGAGCGGTACGGCATGACCGAGACCCTCATCACGGTCAGCGCGCGCGCCGACGGCGAACGGCACCCGGGGTACGTCGGCACGCCGCTGCCCGGCGTCGAGACCCGGCTGGCGGCCGAGGACGGCACGCCCGTCCCGTCCGACGGGGAGACGCCCGGCGAGCTGCACGTCCGCGCCCCGCTGCTGTTCAAGGGGTATCTCAACCGGCCGGAGGCCACCGCCGTGTCGTTCACGGCGGACGGCTGGTTCCGCACCGGCGACATCGCCGTCGTCGCGCCGGACGGGCGGCACCGGATCGTCGGCCGCGCGTCCACCGACCTGATCAAGAGCGGCGGCTACCGGATCGGCGCGGGCGAGGTCGAGAACGCCCTGCTGGCGCACCCGGCCGTGCGCGAGGCGGCCGTCGTCGGCACCCCGCACGCCGACCTGGGCGAGCAGGTCACCGCGTACGTCGTCGCCGACGGCGTGGACGAGCGCGGCCTCATCGGCTTCGTCGCCGAGCGCCTGTCGGCCCACAAGCGGCCCCGCACCGTCCACCTGGTGGACGGCCTCCCGCGCAACGCCATGGGCAAGGTGGTGAAGACCCGGCTGGGCGACCTCGGCTCCTGACCCCCGATTCCCGGCCCCGGGTCAGGGGAGCAGGGAGGGGAGCAGGGGGCGCACGAGGTCGCGGGCGTGCGACTCGGGCGGGTCGGGGGTGTCGGCGCCCTCGGCGAAGTAGCGCAGGAACCCCTGCTGGAAGCAGGCGCCGATCAGCAGCGCGGCCGCCGAACCGGTGTCGGCGTCCGCCGCGACGCGGCCGAGGCCGCGCTCGGCGTCGAGGTATTCGGTGAGCTGGCCGACGGGCACGTGCGGGCCCGCCCCGTACTTGCGCAGCGCCTCGCGGGTCGCGGCCATCAGCGGCGGCTGCGCGACCATGGACGCCATCATCGGGAACGCCCGCCGGTAGAAGCGCAGGCCGTTGTGGACGACCGCCACGAGGTTCGCCTCGACGGTCTCGGCGCCGGGCACGCCCGCCACCGAGAACGCGGGCATGCGCTCGCGCAGGACCAGCATCAGCAGCTCGTTCTTGTCGCGGAAGTGCTTGTAGAGCAGCGCCTCGGAGTAGCCGGCCGCCCGCGCGATCTCCTTGGTGGTGGCGCGGGCGACGCCGCGTTCGCGCATGACTTCGGCCGCCGCGTCCAGGATCCGCTCGCGCGCGCTCATCCGGCTCCCCTCGCTTGACAGTGAGTGAATGCTAACCCAAGCTAGGGGTTAGTGAAAATTCACTCACCCCTTCCCAGCAGGAGGAACCATGCGTCTCACGATCTTCGGAGCGACCGGCGGCACCGGGCTGCAGGTCGTCCGGCGGGCCCTGATCGGCGGGCACCGGGTCACCGCGGTCGTCCGCGACCCCGCGCGGCTCCCCGCCGACCTGCGCGACCGCGCCGACGGCCCGTCCCTCGACGTCGTCCGCGCCGACGTCATGGACCCGGCCGCCATCGCGGCGGCGGTGAAGGGCCGCGACGCCGTCATCACCGCCATCGGCACCCGCGAGGGACGCGCCCCCACCACCGTCTGCGAGGACAGCGCCCGCAGCATCGTCGAGGCGATGGACGCGGCCGGGGAGCGGCGCTTCGTCATGGTCAGCGCGTCCGGGTTCGCGAACGGGCCCGGCGACGACCCGCTCACCCGGTTCGTCGTCAAGCCGATGCTGCTGAAGCCGATGCTCAAGCACGCGTTCGCCGACATGCGCCGCGCCGAGGACGTCGTCCGCGCGTCCGGCCTCGACTGGACGATCGTCCGCCCGCCCCGGCTCACCGAGGGCGACGGCAAGGGCCACTACCGCGCGGCCGTCGACCGCAACGTCCTCGGCGGCTTCACCCTGGCCCGCGCCGACCTCGCCGTCGCGCTGCTCGACCACGCCGCCGACCCGTCCTCGGTCCGGCACGTCGTCAGCGTCGGCTGACCGGGAGGCCGCCGGGGGCGGCGTGACCGGGGCGGATGACGAACGTCACGCGGATCGGCTGACAGGCGCGGGGCGAAGCGGTGACAGCCGCTTCTACCGGCGGGACCGCGCCCGCCGCGACGCTGGATCCATGCACGCGAACCCAGTGATCCACGTCGACGGCCTGCGGCAGCGGTACGGCGACTACGAGGCCGTCGCCGGGATCTCGTTCACCGTCGGCGAGGGCGAACTGTTCGCGCTCCTCGGCACGAACGGGGCCGGCAAGACCACCACGATGGAAACCCTCGAAGGGTTCCGCCCGGCGCACGCGGGCACCGTCCGGATCCTCGGCCGCGACCCGCACCGCGACCGCCGCGCCCTCCGCCCGCGGATCGGGATCATGCTGCAGGAGGGCGGTTTCTTCAACGACCTCACGGTCGCCGAGACCGCGGGCCACTGGCGCGGGTTCACGCCCGCCGCGCGGCCCGCCGCCGAGGCGCTCGCGCTCGTCGGCTGGGCGACAAGGCGGGCGTGAAGGTCCGGCAGCTGTCGGGCGGGCAGAAGCGCCGCCTCGACCTCGCGCTCGCGCTCCTCGCCCGTCCCAGCGTCCTGTTCCTGGACGAGCCCACCACCGGCATGGACCCCGAGGCCAGGCACGCCACCTGGCGGATCGTCCGCGACCTGACCGCCGACGGCACCACGGTCATGCTGACCACGCACTACCTGGAGGAGGCCGAGCAGCTCGCCGACCGGCTCGCGATCATGCACCGGGGCGTGATCGAGCAGAGCGGCACCGTCGCCGAGGTCGTCGCGGGCCACGGCGACCGGATCAGTTTCCAAATCCCCGAGCGGGTCCCGGTCGGCGAACTGCCCGCCGTCCACGGCGCCGGCCCGGAGATCGCCGTGGACGGCGGGCGCGCCACCGCCACCTACGCCGTGCCGGGCGACGGGATGCAGGCCGGGCTGTACGGGCTGCTGCGCTGGGCGGACGAGTCGGGCGTGGCCCTCGCCGGCCTGCAGGCCCGCAGCGCGTCCCTCGAAGACGTCTTCCTCCGCACCGCCACCGCCACCGCCACCGCGACCGCCGAAGGAGCCTCCCGATGACCCGCCCCGCAGCCCCGCCGGCCCGCGGCCGCTTCGCGCTCCCCGACGTCGCGCCCCGCGCGCTCGCGCGGGTCGCGCGGCTCGACGCCGTCCTGCTCTACCGCAACCGCACCGCGCTGTTCACCGTCTTCGGCCTGCCGCTGCTGTTCGTCGGGATGCTCGCGCCCATGCGCGGCCAGGACGTCGACGGCGTGGACGGCGCCCTCCTGCAGGGCACCGGCCACCTCGCCTTCTTCCTGATCTTCGTGGTGTTCATGAACCTCGTGACCGTGTTCACCACCCGCCGCGAGGACCTCACCCTCAAGCGGCTGCGCGGCACGGCCCTGTCGGACGCCGACGTGCTCGGCGGCAGCGTCCTCACCGCGGTCGCGGTGTACGCCGTGCAGGCGGTGTTCCTGCTCGTCGTACTCGGCACGGTCTTCGACGGCCGGTTCCCGGCCGACCCGCTGCTCCTGGTCGCCGGGCTCGCCGCGGGCGCCGCGATCTTCGCCCTGCTGGCGCTCACCGTCTCCGGGCTCACCCCCAACGCCGAGCTGGCGCAGCTCACCGTCCTGCCGATCATGTTCGGCTGCATGCTGGGCGGCGGCGTCATGTTCCCGCTGGACACCCTTCCCGACGCCGTGCACGCCGCCTGCCGCCTGCTCCCGCTCACACCGGTCGTCGAGATCACCCGGACCGCCTACTTCGGGCAGGACTTCGCGGGCGCATCCGAGCACGCCGCGCTGGGTCTCGCCGGGGGCTGGGCCGCGTGCGCCCAGTCGTTCGCCGTCCTCGCCGCGTGGCTCGTCCTCGGCCGCGAGGCCGCCAAGCGCCGGTTCCGCTGGGAACCGCGCCGCGGATGAGCGGCCGGATACGGTACTGCGGGGAGGGGGGACCAGGACATGGCGGTCGCCACGACGGCTGAACTCGAAGAGCAGAACGTGCGCAGGCTCGAGCGCTACCGCAAGGTGACGCAGCGGTCCTTCATGATGGCCGGGGTCGTGTTCGTCGCCACCGGGGTGGGCGCCCTCTGGCCGTCCTACGAGAGGGGCGACGTCGGCGGGCCCGTGGCCGCCCTCGCGGCCCTGGGGCTCGCCCTGCTGCTGTGGTTCTACATGCGGCTCGTCCGGACGGGCCTGGACGGCGGGGCGTCCCGCCGCGACGTCGTCCTCAGCGGTGCGATCACCGCCGCCCTGTGCCCGATGATGCTGACCAACGCGGCCTGGAGCGTCATCCCGGTGTTCTGGGCGACGGCGCTGGTGCTGTCGCCGGTGACCCGCAACCAGATCGTCGCCCTGTGCGCCGGGACGGCGGCGTTCTGCGCGGCGTTCGCCACGCTCGCCGCCTGGCGCAACGACGAGGACGGGGACCTGCGCTGGTACACGATCTTCCCCTTCTTCTTCGTGGTCTTCTTTCTGACCTGCGGATTCGCCGCGTGGGTCAACCGGTACCAGCGCCGCATGTGGGACATGCACCTGGAGGCGTACGCGGCCCGCGACGCCGTCGCCCGCCTCGCCGTCACCGAGGAGCGGCTCCGCTTCTCCCGCGACCTGCACGACCTCCTCGGCCACAGCCTCTCGCTGATCGCGGTGAAGAGCGAGCTGGCGATGCGGATGGCCGAGACCGACCCGGCCCGCGCGGGCGCCGAGATGGCCGACGTCCGCACCGCTCCGCGACGCGCTGCGCGAGGTGCGCGCCGCCGTCCGCGGCTACCGCGCCGTCGAGCTGGACGCCGAGATCGCCGGGGTGCGGGCCGTGCTGGAGGCGGCCGGGGTCCGGTGCGAGGCCGACGATCCCCCGCCGGGCCTCCCGTCCGAGGTCGGCGCCGTGCTGGCCTGGGTGATCCGCGAGGGCGCCACCAACGTGATCAAGCACAGCGAGGCCCGCCGCTGCTCCATCGTCCTGACCGTCTATGGTCGCTCCGTGGTCCTGGAGATGCGCAACGACGGCGTCCGCGCCCGCGGCACCGAACCCGCCGGGTCGGGCCTGACCGGGCTGGAGGAGCGGGCCGCCGTCCTCGGCGGCGAGATCACCGCCGGACGGCACGGCCGCGACGGCTTCCTGCTGCGGGCCGTCGTCCCGCTGCCCGCCGGGGACGGCGCCGCCGCCGGACCCGCGGACGAGACCGTCCCGGCGGGCGGGAGGGAGCGGTGATCCGGGTCCTGCTCGCCGACGACGAGCACCTCATCCGGGGCGCCGTCGCCGCGCTGCTCGGCCTGGATCCCGACATCGAGATCGTCGCCGAGGTGGGCCGCGGCGACGAGGTCGCCGCGGCCGTCGCCGCGCACGACCCGGACGTGGCCGTCCTCGACATCGAGATGCCCGGCGCCGACGGCCTGGCCGTCGCCGAGGAGCTGCGCGCGGCCGGCGCCCGCTGCGCGGTGTGCATCCTCACCAGCTTCGGCCGCCCCGGCTACCTGCGCCGCGCCATGGCCGCCGGGGTCCGCGGGTTCGTCCCGAAGGACGCCCCGACCGACGAGCTGGCGGCCGCCGTCCGCAAGGTCCACGCGGGCGGCCGCTACCTGGACGCCGAACTGGCCGCCGCCGCGATGGAGGCGGGCGACAACCCGCTCACCGAACGCGAACGCGAGATCCTCCGCCACATCGCCGCGGGCGCCGACACCTCCGGCATCGCCGCACGACTGCACCTGTCCGAGGGCACCGTCCGCAACTACCTGTCGTCCGCGATGAGCAAGCTGGGCGCGTCCACGCGCCTCGGCGCCGTCCAGGCCGCCCAGGAGATGGGCTGGATCTGATCGCGCTTCGCGAGTTCTGGATTACGGGACGCGCTCCCCGCGTATGCGGGGATGACCCCTTTAGGCTTGTGGCGTGACTGAGCCTTTGGTCGGACGGATGCGGGAATTCGGCGAGACGATCTTCGCCGAGATGTCGGCGCTGGCGACTCGGACAAATGCGATCAATCTAGGTCAAGGCTTCCCGGACGAGGACGGTCCGGCGGACATGCTGGACATCGCCGTGGAAGCCATCCGAACCGGGGCGAATCAGTATCCGCCCGGCCCCGGACTGCCGGAACTCCGCGAGGCGGTCGCGGCGCAGCGGCTCGGCCGGTACGGGCTGGCGTACGACCCCGCGACCGAGGTGTTCGTCACCGTCGGAGCCACCGAGGGGATCGCGGCGTCCGTGCTGGCGCTCGCCGAACCGGGCGACGAAGTGATCGTCTTCGAGCCCTACTACGACAGCTACGCGGCCGTGATCGCGCTCGCCGGGGCCGTCCGCAGGCCCGTCACGCTGCGGCCCGCCGAGGGCCGGTTCGCCTTCGACCCGGACGAGCTGCGCGCCGCCGTCACCCCGCGCACCCGCCTGATCCTCGTGAACTCCCCGCACAACCCGTGCGGGACGGTCTTCACCCGCGACGAGCTGGAGACGATCGCCGCCGTCTGCCGCGAGCACGACCTGGTCGCCGTCACCGACGAGGTGTACGAGTACCTCACCTTCGACGACGCCGAGCACGTCCCGCTCGCCGCCCTGGAGGGGATGCGGGAACGGACGGTGTCGGTGTCGTCGGTCGGCAAGTCGTTCTCCGTCACCGGCTGGAAGACCGGCTGGGTGACGGCCCCGGCGCCGTACGTCCGGGCCGTGCAGTCGGTGAAGCAGTTCCTCACGTTCGCCGTCAGCGCCCCCTACCAGCGGGCCGCCGCGTACGCGCTGGGCGGCGAGATCCCGTGGGTGGAGGAGCTGCGCAAGTCGCTGCAGGGCAAGCGCGACCGGCTCGTCACCGGGCTGGAGGCCGCCGGGTTCGACGTGTACCGGCCGCAGGGGACGTACTTCGTGCAGGCCGACATCCGTCCGCTGGGCTTCACCGACGGGATGGAGCTGGCCCGGGCGCTCCCCGAGAAGGCGGGGGTCGTCGCGATCCCGACGCAGGTCTTCTACGACCACCCGGACGCGGGCGCGCACTTCGTCCGGTTCGCGTTCTGCAAGAAGGACGAGGTCATCGACGCGGCCGTCGAACGGCTCGCCCGGCTCCGCTGACGTCCGCTCACCGGCAGTATCCGGATCGGCACCCGCGGCGGTCGCCGGAGCCTATAGCCTTCCCAGGGTGTCCGGATTGACGATTCCCGAGCCCCAGTTCCCCGAGGACGACGGCGGCGCCGACCCCCGGTTGTGCGAGGCGCTCACCGGGTACGCGGCGGGACGCGTCGGGCAGCACACCGTGCTGCGGCGGCTGCAGAACGCGCGGCTGCTGGTGCCCGTGGTCGCGGTCCTCACCGAGGAGGAGGACGTCGCGCCCGGGGAGTTGCGGCGGGAGAAGTCGAGCGACATGGCCGTGCCGCTGCTCACCGGCGAGGACGGGCGGCGCGGCGTGCTCGGGTTCACCTGCATGGAGACGATGAAGGCGTGGCGGGCGGACGCGCGGCCGGTGGCGGTGCCCGCCGGGCAGGCGTGCCGGGCGGCGCTGGACGAGCACGCCGACGCGCTCGTCGTGGACGTGGCGGGGCCCGTCCCGTTCGCCGTCGACGGGCTGCGGCTGCACCTGCTCGCCGAGGGACGTCCCGTCCCGGCGCCGCACGAGGACCCGGACGTCCTCGCCGCCGTGGACGCCGCGTTCGGGTCCGACGAGGCCGTCGCGGGGGTCCGCGTGACCGAGGGGACGGCCGCCGAGCTGGCCGTCCGGTTCGCGGTGAACCCCGGGCACGACGAGCGCCGCACCGTCCAGCGGGTGTCGGACCGGCTCGCGGAGATGCTGCGCGGCCGGATCGTCGGCGGCGTCGAACTGAGCGTCGTGCGCCGCGCCTGAAAACCGTTCGACGCGTCCGCCGCCCGGCTGTCACGGTGGCCGCATGCACGACACCGACACCGGCACCGACATCGACGCCTTCATCGCGGACGGATACGTCAAGGTCGCGGGGGCGTTCTCCCGGGAGCTCGCCGACGAGTGCCGGGAGATCCTGTGGCGGGACACCGGCTGCGACCCGGCCGACCGCGCCACCTGGACACGGCCGGTGATCCGGCTCGGCCACTACGCGCAGGAGCCGTTCCGGGCCGCCGCGAACACCCCGCGCCTGCACGCCGCGTTCGACGCGCTGGCCGGGAAGGACGCCTGGCTGCCGCAGGGCGGTCTCGGGACGTTCCCGGTGCGGTTCCCGGGCCCGGACGCCCCCGGGGACGACGGCTGGCACATCGACGCGAGCTTCCCCGGCGAGGATCCCGCCGACTTCATGGGCTACCGCGTCAACATCGCCTCCAAGGGGCGCGCGCTGCTGATGCTGTTCCTGTTCTCCGACGTCGGCGAGGACGACGCGCCCACGCGGATCCGGGTCGGGTCCCACCTGGACGTCCCGCCGATCCTGGAGCCCGCCGGGGAGGACGGCCTGACGTTCATGGACCTGGCCGGACGCGCCGGGCCCGCCACCGAGCACCGTCCCGTGGCGTTCGCGACGGGCCGCGCGGGCGACGTCTTCCTGTGCCATCCGTTCCTGGTGCACGCGGCGCAGCCGCACCGCGGCACGGAGCCGAAGTTCATGGCGCAGCCGCCGCTGCTCCCGTCCGGGCCGCCGCGGGCGGACTCCCCGGTCGCGGCCGCGATCCGCGCGGTCTCGGGGGCTGAACCGGGCCGGGCGTCTCAGGTCGTGGACGCCGGTCTCGGGGACGCGCCCGGCGCCAATAGGATTCAGGGCATGCTGCGCTGGTTGACCGCGGGGGAGTCCCATGGCCCGGCCCTCACCGCGATCGTGGAGGGCCTTCCGGCCGGTGTGCGCGTGACCTCGGCGGACATCGCCGAGGATCTGCGCCGCCGGCGGCTCGGGCACGGGCGGGGCGCCCGGATGAAGTTCGAGCAGGACGAGGTACGGATCCTCGGCGGGGTCCGGCACGGGGTGACGCTCGGCGGCCCCGTCGCGATCGAGGTCGGCAACACCGAGTGGCCCAAGTGGGAGACGGTGATGTCGGCCGACCCCGTGGACGCCGACGTCCTCGCGGCGCAAGCGCGCAACGCGCCGCTGTCGCAGCCGCGGCCCGGGCACGCCGACCTCGTGGGCATGCAGAAGTACGGGTTCGACGACGCCCGGCCCGTCCTGGAACGGGCGAGCGCGCGGGAGACGGCCGCGCGGGTCGCGCTCGGGACGGTCGCGAAGGCGTTCCTCAAGCAGGCGCTCGGCGTGGACGTGCTGAGCCACGTGGTCGCGCTCGGCGAGGTGTCGGCGCCGGACGGCGTGCTGCCGGAGCCCGGCGACCTCGCGGCGGTCGACGACAGCCCCGTGCGGTGCTTCGACGCGGCGGCGTCCGCGGCGATGGTCGCGCACATCGACGAGGTGAAGAAGGCCGGCGACACCCTCGGCGGGGTCGTCGAGGTCATCGCCTACGGCCTGCCGCCCGGCCTGGGCAGCCACGTGCACTGGGACCGGCGGCTCGACTCGCGGCTCGCGGGGATCCTGATGGGCATCCAGGCGATCAAGGGCGTGGAGGTCGGCGACGGGTTCACGACCGCGCGGCGGCGCGGGTCGGGCGCGCACGACGAGATCGAGGGGACCGACTCCGGCATCCGCCGCCGGACGAACCGCGCGGGCGGCGTCGAGGGCGGCATGACGACCGGCGAGCCGCTGCGCGTCCGGGCCGCGATGAAGCCGATCTCGACCGTGCCGCGCCGCCTCGACACCATCGACGTGAAGACCGGCGAGCCCGCCAAGGCGATCAACCAGCGCAGCGACGTGACCGCCGTGCCGGCCGCCGGGGTGGTCGCCGAGGCGATGGTGGCGCTGGTGCTGGCCGACGCGGCGGTGGAGAAGCTCGGCGGCGACTCCGCCGAGGAGACCGCCCGCAACCTGCGCGGATACCTGTCCTCCCTGACCATCAAGTGAACGGGACCTCCTCCATGACGCGACCCAAGGCCGTCCTGATCGGGGCGCCGGGCTCGGGCAAGACGACGATCGGAACGGCGCTCGCCGAGCGGCTGGGGGTCGCGCTGCGCGACACCGACGCGACGCCGGGGCGGTGGCCGGCAAGCCGATCGGCGAGATCTTCATCGACGACGGCGAGGACCGGTTCCGGGAGCTGGAGCGCGCGGCCGTCGCGGCGGCGCTGGCCGAGCACGACGGCGTCCTCGCGCTCGGCGGCGGTGCCGTCCTGGCGGCGCAGACCCAGGAACTGCTCGCCGGGCACACGGTCGTCTACCTGCGGGTGGGCCTCTCGGAGGCGGTGAAGCGGGTGGGGCTGGCGGCGGCGCGGCCGCTGCTGGTGCTGAACCCGCGCAGCCAGATGCGCAAGCTGCTGGAGGAGCGGCTGCCGGTGTACGAGCGCCTCGGGACCCTGCACGTCGACACCGACGGCCGCGAACCGGCGGAGATCGTCGAGGAGATCGCCAAGGCGCTGGAGGACTCATGATCGAGCCCGCGCGGGTGCGCGTGGACGGCGCCGACCCGTACGACGTCGTGATCGGGACGGGCGTGCTGGCGGAGCTGCCGGGCCTGCTCGGCGACCGCGTCGCGGCGGTCGCGGTGGTGCACGCCGAGGGCCTGCCGGAGATCGCGCGGCCGGTGTGCGAGGCGCTGGAGAAGGCCGGGTACGCGGTGCACGCGCTGCCCGTCCCGGACGGCGAGGCGGCCAAGGAGGCCGGGGTCCTCGCCGGGCTGTGGTCGTCGTTCGCGCGGCTCGGCATGACCCGGACGGACGTGGTCGTGGGCGTCGGCGGCGGCGCGACCACCGACCTCGCCGGGTTCGCCGCCGCGTCGTGGCTGCGCGGCGTCCGCTGCGTGCTGGTGCCGACGACGCTGCTGGGCATGGTGGACGCGGCGGTCGGCGGCAAGACCGGCATCAACATCGCCGAGGGCAAGAACCTCGTGGGCGCGTTCCACCCGCCCGCCGGGGTGCTGTGCGACCTCGCCACGCTGGTGACGATGCCGCACCAGGACTACATCAGCGGCCTCGCCGAGATCGTCAAGGCGGGGTTCATCGCCGACCCGGCCATCCTCGACCTGGTGGAGGACGACCCGGCGGGCGCGGCGGCGCCGGACGGCCCGCACACCCGCGAGCTCGTCGAACGGGCCGTCCGGGTGAAGGCCCGGGTCGTCGGTGCGGACCTGAAGGAGTCGGGGCTGCGGGAGATCCTCAACTACGGCCACACCCTCGCGCACGCGATCGAGAAGGCCGAGGACTACCGCTTCCGGCACGGCCACGCCGTCGCGATCGGGATGGTGTACGCGGCGGAGCTGGCGCGCCTGGCGGGGCGGCTGGACGCCGCGGACGTCGAGCGGCACCGGTCCGTCCTGGCGTCGGTGGGGCTGCCGGTGGCGTACGCGGCGGACGCGTGGCCGGGGCTGCGCGCCACGATGACGATCGACAAGAAGTCGCGGGGCGCCACGCTGCGGTTCGTGGTGCTGGACGGTCTCGCGAAGCCGGGCCGGCTGGAGGGCCCGGACGAGGAGCTGCTCGCCGCCGCCTACCGGGAGGTCGCCCGATGACGCGGGTGCTGGTGCTGAACGGCCCCAACCTCGGGCGGCTCGGGACGCGCGAGCCCGACGTGTACGGTTCGACCGCGTTCGAGGGGCTCGCCGCGCTGTGCCGCGACGCGGGGCGGCGGCTGGACCTGAACGTCGAGGTCAGGCAGACCGACGACGAGGCCGAGCTGATCCGCTGGGTGCACGAGGCCGCCGACGAGCGGCTGCCGGTCGTGCTGAACCCGGCGGCGTTCACGCACTACTCCTACGCGCTGCGCGACGCCCTCGCGCAGCGGACCGCGCCGCTGGTCGAGGTGCACATCTCCAACCCGGCGACGCGGGAGGAGTTCCGGCACACCTCGGTCGTGGCGGGCGTCGCGACCGGCACGATCGCCGGTTTCGGGACGTTCTCGTACGTCCTGGCCCTGCAGGCGGTCGTCGAACTCCTCGCCGAGGAAGCGGAGCAGCGGGCCTGAGGCCCTTCGGGAAGCCCCGGGGAAACCTCAGGAGTCTTCGACGGCCGCGCGGGTCATGGCCTTGAGCTCGATGACGACGTCGTCGAGCGGCCGGACGTCGCGGTGGGCGCGGCACAGCACGGTCGCGCCCTCGACGGCGGCGACGATCAGCCGGGCGAGGCTGGCCGCCCGCCCGTCCGGGACGCCCGCGTTGCCGAGGCCGGTGGCGAGGGTGTCCTCCCAGCGGCCGAACGCGGCGGCGGCCGCGGCGGCGAGCTGCGGCGCGTCGTCGTGGCATTCCACGGTGACGGCCACGATCGGGCAGCCCGCCCGGAACCCGCTGCGGATCAGCACCTGCCGCCACCAGCCGATGAAGGCGTCCACGGCGGACGCCGCGTCGCCGCCCTCGGTGGCCGCGAGGATCCCGGCGTTGAGGAACTCCCCGGCGTAGCGGACGGCCTCCTCGGCGAGCTGCGCCTTGCCCTCGGGGAAGTGGTGGTAGATCGATCCGCGCGGCGCGCCGCTGTGCGCGATGACGTCGCGGAACCCCGTGCCGCTGTAGCCCCGCTCGCGGAACAGGTAGGCGGCGCTGCGGACCATGCGCTCCCGGCTGTCGGACCCCATGCATCGATTATGACATTCATCATAAGCAACTCGCGTTGACCATGACGATCGTCATAGGAGACCGTGGCTATGTCGGACGTCATACCGCCCGTCGGAACGCCCGTAGGATGGGCCGTGTTGTTACCGGCCGGTAGGCCGGGTCCGGGCAGGTGAGAACAAGGAGAGCCTCGTGATCGACCTCCAGCGTGACGGCGATGTGTTCGTGCTGCGCCTCGACGCCGGTGAGAACCGCTTCAGTCCCGACTTCCTCTCCGCCGTCGACGGCGCGCTCGACACCGTCGCGAAGGAGGACGGGCCGTGCGCGCTCGTCACCGTCGGGACCGGCAAGTTCTTCTCCAACGGCCTCGACCTGGACTGGCTCGGCGCCAACGGCGACCGGTTCGAGGAGTACCTCGGCCGCGTCCACGGCCTGTTCGCGCGGCTGCTGGAACTGCCGGCGCCGACGGTCGCGGCGGTGAACGGGCACGCGTTCGCGGGCGGCGGGATGCTCGCCCTCGCGCACGACTTCGCCGTTATGCGCACCGACCGCGGCTACTTCTGCCTGCCCGAGGTCGACCTCGGGATGACGTTCACCCCCGGGATGACCTCGCTGATCAAGGCGAGGCTGCCGGTGGGCACCGCGCACGAGGCCATGGTCACCGGCCGCCGGTACACCGCGGAGCAGGCGATGGCCGCCGGGGTCGTGCAGCGCACGGCGGCCGAGGACGAGGTGCTGCCCGCGGCCGTCGAATCGGCGGCCTCGCTGGCGGGCAAGGACGGGAAGGTCGTCGGGAAGATCCGGCGCGACCTGTACCGCGCGACGCTCGCGGCGCTGCACGGTCCGGCGCTCGGGTGAGGACGGCCGCCGCGGCGACCCCGGCCCTGTGCGGGGCACCGGCGGCGGGCTAGGTTGTGTTCGACTTGAATCGGATTCGGTAATTCGGGAAGGGGTGCCGATGCGCATCGGGATGGCCCTCAACTACGCGGGCGGTTTCAAAGAGACCGTCGAGGAGCTCGCCGACTACGAGAAGGCCGGGCTGGACATCGTCTACATCGCCGAGGCGTACAGCTTCGACGCGGTCAGCCAGATGGGATACATCGCCGCGAGGACCGAGCGGATGGAGATCGCGTCCGGCATCCTCAACATCTACTCCCGCACGCCCACCGCGCTCGCGCAGACCGCGGCCGGCCTGGACTACGTCTCCGACGGCCGGTTCACGCTCGGCATCGGCGCGTCCGGCCCGCAGGTCATCGAGGGCTTCCACGGCGTCCCCTACACCGCTCCGCTCGGCCGCACCCGCGAGATCATCGAGATCTGCCGCAAGGTGTGGCGGCGCGAGCGTCTCCAGTACGAGGGCAAGCACTACACGCTGCCGCTCCCGGAGGGGCAGGGCACCGGCCTCGGCAAGCCGCTCAAGCTGATCAACCACCCCGTGCGGGAGAGCATCCCGATCATGGTGGCCGCGATCGGCCCGAAGAACGTCGAGCAGACCGCCGAGATCGCCAACGGCTGGGAGCCGATCTTCTACATGCCGGAGAAGGCCGCCGACGTGTGGGGCGCGTCCCTCGCCGCCGGCAAGGCCAAGCGCGACCCGGCCCTCGGCGAGCTCGACGTCGTCGCCCAGGCCACGCTCGCGATCGGCGACGACGTCCAGGGCTACCTGGAGTTCGGCCGCCCGATGGCCGCGCTCTACATCGGCGGCATGGGCGCCAAGGGCAAGAACTTCTACAACGACCTCGCCCGCCGCTACGGCTTCGAGAAGGAGGCCGAGGAGATCCAGGACCTCTACCTCGACGGCAAGAAGGACGAGGCCGCCGCGAAGGTCCCGCAGGAGCTGCTCGAGAAGATGTCGCTGATCGGCACCGAGGGCCACGTCCGCGAGCGGCTCGCCGCGATGAAGGAGTCCGGCGTCACCACCCTCAACGTGGCCCCCGTCGCGGGCGACCACAAGGGCCGCATCGCGCTGATCGAGAAGGTCCGGGAGATGGCCGCCGACGCGTGATCTTTTTCCCGGGGCGCGGACGAGCGGACGCGCCGGACGCGCCGTCCGTCCGTCCGCGCCCCGGGAACGGTCACAGCGCCTCGCCGACCTCCCGCGCGACCCGCTCCCCGGAGCGGACGGCGCCGTCCATGTAGCCCGTCCAGTAGTCGGACGTCTCGGTGCCCGCCCAGTGGATCGGCCCGCACGGCTCCCGCAGCGCGGGGCCGAAACCGGTCAGGACGCCGGGCGCGGCGAGGCCCACCGGGCCGCCGCCGCTCCACGTCTCGTTGTCCCACCGCATCATCGCCGTCCGCACCGGGCTCTTCGCCCGTTCGCCGAACAGCTTCCCGAACGACTCCAGCCCGGCCGCCCGCACCTCCGCCTCGGACGCCGAGTCCAGGCGGCGGACGTTGTCGTGGTTGATGAACCCCATGAGGATCCCGCGCGACCCGTCCGGCGGGCTGTTGTCGAACGTCACGTCGATCGCGCCGCTGTCGGCGAGGGCCTGCCCGGTGAGGTTCTCCTCCCGCCAGAAGGGCGTGTCGTAGACCCCGACGAACTTCGCGACCGAGCCCATCGGGTAGCGCTGCATCAGCTGCGCCCGGCTCGCGGGCAGCCCCGGGGAGAAGTCGATCTTCCCCGCGATCGCCGGGGACATCGCGACCACGGCGCGCTTCGCCGACACGGTGACGCCGTCCGCGGTCACGGTGACGCCCGCGCCGCCGGTCGCGATCGACCGGACCGGCGCGTTGTAGCGGACCGCGTCGCCGAGCCGGGCGGCCAGCCGGATCGGCACCTGCTCCGGCCCGCCCGCGAAGCGCAGCTCCTGCGCGCCGTCCTTGGTGTTGATCAGCCGGTCGATGGAGCCGGGGCTGCCCGCGTTCCCGGCGGCCGCCGCGTAGTGCAGCACGTACAGCAGCGACACGTCCCGCGAGCGCGCCGAGAGCGTCGAGCTGACGAAGACGTCCATCAGGAAACGCGCGCCGGAGCTGAGGGAGTTGGAGCGCGACCAGGTGTGGAACGTCTGCGAGTCCCACTCGTCGGCCTTGGCGGCCTTCCAGGGCTCGCCGACCGGGACGTCCTCGATCATCCCGCCGAGCCGCAGCAGCGCCAGCTCCAGGTCGATCACGCCCCAGTCGGGCGGGACGGCGCCGAGCAGCCCGTCCGTGGCGTAGAGCGACCGGCGCCCGTCGCGGTAGTAGACGTTGTCGCCCTCGTTATAAGTGGGAAAGGTCGCGACGCCCATGTCCTGCGCGAGCGCGGCGATGCGGTCCTGCGTGGGGCCGATGAACTCGGCGCCGCCCTCGGCGGTGGTGCCGTCGCCGAGCGGCAGCCCGTACACCCGGCCGCCGGGCCGGTCCCGGGCCTCCAGGACGACGACGGACCGGCCCGCCGCGATCAGGTCGCGGGCGGCGGTCAGGCCCGCGAGCCCCGTCGTCGACGATCACGACGTCGGCGACAGGGCGGTTCCGGACGGCGCGGACGGGGCGGTCGGTGC
>NZ_MKJY01000097.1 GCF_001942465.1 Actinomadura sp. CNU-125 | reverse complement strand
CCTAGACCCCGCTTTTGGTCGGTTTGTCAGGTTGGGTTTCTTGGGGGCGATCTTTTGGTGCGGGCTTGCACCTGACGCGGTGTCAGGTCGTAGAACTGGTCGCATGTTCGCCATCGGGGATTTCGCTCGCTTCGGACGGGTGTCGGTGCGCAGTCTGCGGCACTACGACTCGCTCGGGTTGCTCGTGCCCGCCCGCGTCGACGCGGGCGGACGTCGCTACTACGAAGCGGCGCAGCTCGCCCGGCTGAACCGGATCGTCGCGCTCAAGGAACTGGGGTTCACGCTCCGGCAGGTGGCCGACCTCCTCGACGACAAGATCGACGTCGCCGAGCTGGAGGGGATGCTGCGGCTGCGGAGAGCGGAAATCCAGGCCCGGGTCGCGGACGACCTCGACCGGCTCGCGCGGGTCGAGGCGCGGCTCGGGCTGATCCGCCGGGAGGGGACGCCGCCCGGTGAGGAGATCCGCGTGAAGCGGGTCCCCGCGCAGCGGGTCGTCGAGCTGAGCGCGACCGCCGCGGGCTGGGAACCGGACGCCATCGCCCCGGTCGTCGTCCCGCTGTTCGGGCAGGTCTACGAGCGGCTGGCGGCGGCGGGCGGGACCCCCGGGACGATGATCGCCTACTACGAACCGGACCCGGGCGGCGTGCGCGTGCACGCGGCGGTCACCGCCGACGCCGAGGTCCCAGGGCTGACGGCGGCGGTCCTGGACGGCGCCGAGGTGGCCGCGTTCGTCCACCGGGGGCCGATGGACCGGGCGGACGCGGTATGGCAGCAGATCGCCGGGTGGATCGACGCGCACGGCTACCGGGTCGCGGGCACGCACGCGAGGTGACGCTGGCGTGCCCGGACGATCCGGAGGAGCAGGTCATCGAATTTCAGCAGGTCATCGAACGAGGAGACGAATCATGAACGAGCCGGCGATCGTGCACAGGGGGACCGTCCACTACGCGGGCGTCCCGATCGGTGTGACGCTCGCGGAGTGGGGGCGGGCGAACGCGCTGGTCCCCGAGATCTACGGCTGGCTGGCGCAGCGCGGAATCACGCCCGGCGGCGGGCCGGTCTACCGCTACCGGACGATCGGCGACACGGAGCGTCCGTTCGAACTCGAAGTCGGCGTGCCCGTCGCCGCGCCCGTCGAAGGGGACGGGCGGGTGCTGGCCCGCACGCTGCCGGAAGGGGCGTACGCCGTCCTGCTCCACGAGGGGCACCCCGACGGGCTGGGGGAGGCGCACCGGGCGCTGCGGGCCTGGGCGGAGGGGGAGGGGCATTTCCTCGATCGGGACGGTGACGCCTGGGCTGCCGTGTACGAGTCCTATCTGACCGACCCCGCGCAGGAGCCTGATCTGAACAAGTGGCGGACCGAGCTCGCGTACCTGGTCAAGGAGGCGGGACAGGCCGGATAGCGTGAGCTCATGCAGCGGAGTGTTCTGTCGGGGCTCGCCGACGTCGTGTGCGTGCTGGCCTTCGTGCTGATCGGACGGGCCGAGCACGACGGGGGCGCGAGCCTGAGCGGGTACGCCACGACCCTCTGGCCGTTCGTCGTCGGAGGCGCGGCCGGGTGGGCGGTCGGGCGGGTGTGGCGGCGGCCGGAGGCGGTCGTGCCCGCCGGGGTGGTCGTGTGGCTGTCGACCGTCGTCGTCGGGATGCTGCTGCGGGTCGCGTCCGGGCAGGGGACGGCCCCGGCGTTCGTGATCGTGTCGCTGATCTTCCTCGGCGTGACGATGCTGGGGTGGCGCGCGGTCGCGCTGCTGCGGGGGCGGAGGGCCGCCGCCTCCGGATGACGGTCTCTATGACCGGGTGGTCTTTTTTGATGATCCGTCCCTGTTGACGCGGATGCCCGGGCGCTGGTGAAGTTACTCACGAGTCACGTGGGTGACCGATCCGGCATGTCGAAAGGGACACGATGGCATCTGCGCTGCGCGCTTGGCTGGACAAGCCCAACCCCGGACGCGGCGTTCACCTGGCGGCCGACGACGGCGGGTGGAAGTTCCGCGACTACGGCGCGCTGGCCGCCGCCGCGCGGCGCACCGCCGGGGCGCTGATCGAGGAGGGCGTCCGGCCCGGTGACGTGGTGTGCGTGGTCCTGCCCACCGACTTCACGTGCGTCGAGACGTACTACGGGGTGTGGGCGGCCGGGGCGACCGTGTGCCTGATCACGCCGCCGCTGTTCCAGGACGGCGACGACTACGTGACGCACGTGGCGGCGATCCTGCGGCAGGCGCGTCCGGTGCTGGTGGTGGCGTCCGACGACCTGGCGGACTACGCGGGCCGCGCCATGGCCGAGGCGGGGATCGACGGGACGCCGTGGCGGCCGCGCCAGGGGGACGACGTCGAGGTGCGGCCCGCCGGGGAACTGGCGCTGCTGCAGTTCACGTCCGGGTCGAGCGGCTCGCCGCGCGGGGTGATGGTCACCTGGGCGAACCTGGAGGCCAACAGCGAGCTGATCGCGCGGACCGCCGGGTACGAGGACGGCGACGTCGTCGCGTCCTGGCTGCCGCTGTACCACGACATGGGGCTCATCGGGGCGTTCCTCACGCCGATCGCGCGGCAGGGGACGCTGCGGCTGATGCGCCCGGACCACTTCATCCGCGACCCCGCGCGCTGGCTGCGGTGCTTCGCGGAGGCCGCGCACACGGCGGCGCCGCCGTTCGCGTACGCGTACTGCGCGCGGCGGGTGAAGCCGGAGCAGCTGGAGGGGCTCGACCTGTCCGGCTGGAAGATGGCGCTGGTCGGCGCGGAGCCGATCGACCCGCACGCGCTGGAGGTCTTCGCGCGGCTGGTGGAGCCGTTCGGGTTCTCCCGGACGACGTTCCGTCCCGCGTACGGGATGGCCGAGACGACGCTGCTGGTCACGATGGACAACGCGCGGCGCGTCCCGCTGGCGGTCCGCCCCGACCCGGAGGCGCTGTCGTTCGGGGAGCCGGTGCGGATCCTGGAGCAGCACCCGCTGGGGCCGGAGTCGCTCGGCGCGAAGGCCGGGTGGATCGTCGGCTGCGGCACGCCGGAGGACGACGTCCCGGTGTCGATCGTGGACGACGAGGGCCGCGAGCTCGGCGAGGGGCTGCTCGGCGAGATCGTCGTCGGGGGCGCGTCGGCGTGCCCGGGGTACTTCGCGGGCGCGGAGGCGAAGTCGACGCGGTTCATCGACGGCCGGGTGTTCACCGGGGACGCCGGGTTCTTCCACGAGGGGCAGCTGTTCGTCCTCGGCCGGATGGGCGACAGCATCAAGGTGCGGGGCCGTTCGGTGTACGTCGAGGACCTCGAATCCAAGATCGCCGAGAGCACGGGCCTCGGCAAGGGACGCATCGTGGCGGTCGGGGTGCCCGGCGCCGGGCGCAAGGGCATCGCGCTGTTCGCCGAGACGCAGGACGGGTCGTGGGCGCCGGACGTCCGGGAGATGCTGCGGCGCCGCCTCGGCGACGACGTGGAGCTGACGATCGTGATCGGTGGCGGGCTGATCCAGCGGACGTCCAGCGGGAAACCGCGCAGAAGGTACATGTTCGAGCGGTTCCAGGCCGGGGCGATGGAGGGCGCACGCGTCGTCGATTGATAAACGCGCCCGGAACGGACAACATGTCGTTGACGCTGTGAAAGGTCGACGATGCCGTCTGTGTCCGGAATGCTGCGCCGGTTGGGTTCCACCGCGCAGAACGCCCTGGAGGTCGCCCGCTTCGGCGGGTTCGACACCGATGAGGACGCCTCGCCGTGCGAGGTGGTGACCGAGCAGCGGGTGTACCGGCTGCGGCACTACTTCCCGGACGCGGGGGACGGGCCGGTGATCCTGCTCGTCCCGCCGCTGATGATCACCGCGGAGGTGTACGACGTCTCGTCGCGGTCGAGCGCGGTGGGCGTCCTGCGCCGGCTCGGCGCCGACCCGTGGGTGGTCGACTTCGGCGCGCCGGAGCGTGAGCCGGGCGGTCTGGAGCGGACGGTCACCGACCACGTCCTCGCGGTCAGCGACGCCGTCGACCGGGTCCGCGAGAGCACCGGACGGGACGTGCACCTCGCGGGCTACTCGCAGGGCGGCATGTTCGTCTACCAGGTGGCGGCGTACCGGCGCAGCGAGGGCATCGAGTCGGTCGTGACGTTCGGCAGCCCGGCCGACACGAGCGTCGGGCTGCCGTTCGGCGTCCCGAGCCGGGTGGCGGTCGAGGGCCTGGAGCGGATCCCCGACTGGGCGCTGGGCGAGTTCGCGGTCCCGGGCTGGGTGACGCGGCTGGGGTTCCAGCTGCTCAGCCCGGTGAAGTCGGTGCGGTCGCGCGCGGAGTTCATCCTGCAGCTGCACGACCGGGAGCGGCTGGCGCCCCGGGAAAGGCAGCGGCGGTTCCTCGAACGGGAGGGCTGGGTGTCGTGGCCCGGGCCCGCGCTGGCGGAGTTCCTGCGGCAGTTCATCCAGCACAACCGGATGCTGACGGGCGGATTCGTCATCGGTGACCGACTGGTCACGCTCGCCGACATCACCTGCCCGGTGCTGACGTTCGTCGGGGAGGTCGACGAGATCGCCGCGCCGCCGATGGTGCGCGGCATCCGGCGGGCCGCGCCGCGCGCCCAGGTGTACGAGACCTCCCTGCGCGCCGGGCATTTCGGGCTCGTGGTCGGGTCGGTCGCGACCGAGCAGACGTGGCCCGCCGTCGCCGCGTGGGCGCGCTGGCGCGCCGGGACGGGCCCTGCTGCCGGAGATCGTCGCGCCCGTCACCGGGGACGAGGAGGCCCGCGCGGCGCGCCCGCCCGGCGGGCTCGCCGGGTACGGGCTGCAGCTCGGCGACGAGCGTCGGGACGGCGCCGCGACGTCGCGCTTGCGGACGGTGACGCGGGCGGCGAGCGGACCCGGCAGCTCGCCGGGCAGGCCGCGCGGAACCTGCCGCGGCTCGCGCGGCTGGAGCGGATCCACTCCTCCACCCGCATGTCGATGGGGCTGCTGCTGGACGAGCAGGCCGCCCGGATGCCGGACGAGGTGTTCTTCGTCTACCGGGACCGCGCGCACACGCACGAGGCGGCGAAGAAGCGGGTGGACGCGGTCGTCCGCGGGCTGATCCACATCGGGGTGCGGCAGGGCGACGCCGTCGGGGTGCTGATGGGGACGCGGCCGTCGGCGCTCGCGCTCGTCGCGGCGCTGTCCCGGCTGGGCGCCGTCGCGGTGCTGCTGCGCCCGGACGGCGACCCGGCGGCGGAGGCGCGGCTCGGCAACGTCACCCGGGTGATCGCCGACCCGGAGCACGCGGCGCGGGCCGCGGAACTGGACGTCCCCGCGCACCTGCTGGGCGGCGCGCGCGCCCCCGGACGGGACCTCCTGCCCGACATGGAGAGCATCGACGTCGCCGAGCTGAAGCCGCCCGCGTGGTACCGGCCGAATCCCGGACGGGCGGGCGACCTCGCGTTCGTCGTGTTCAACGGGGACGGCGAGCACCTGCGGGCCAGCCGGATCACGAACCGGCGGTGGGCGCTGTCGGCGTTCGGCACCGCCTCGTCGGCCGCGCTGTCGCCGTCCGACACCGTGTACAGCATCACCCCGATCCAGCATCCGTCGGCGCTGCTGATGAGCCTCGGCGGCGCCGTCGCGGGCGGCGCGCGGCTCGCGCTGGCCGACGGCTACGACCCCGCGACGTTCTGGGCCGAGGCGCGGCGGTACGGGGCGACGGTCGCGTCCTACACGTGGACGCTGCTGGGCGACCTGGTGGACGCGCCCCCGGACCCGGCCGAGCGGCACCACGCCGTCCGGCTGTTCATCGGCTCGGGGATGCCGCGCAACCTGTGGCGGCGGGTCGAGGAGCGGTTCGCGCCCGCGCGGGTGCTGGAGTTCTACGCGTCCACGGCGGGCGAGTCGGTGCTGGTGAACCTGAGCGGGAAGAAGCCGGGGTCGCTGGGCCGCCCGCTGCCGGGCGGCGCGCCGGTGCGGCTCGCCCGCTACGACCTGGAGCGGGGCAGGCTCGCCGAGGGGCCGGACGGGCTCGCGGTCGAGTGCGAACCGGACGAGATCGGCATGCTGCTGTCGCGGGTGCGTCCCGCGGCGCTCGGGGACGCGGCCCGCCCGGTGCGCGGGGTGTTCGAGCCGGACGACGCGTGGTCGATCACCGGGGACCTGTTCACCCGCGACGCCGACGGCGACTTCTGGCTGGTCGGGCGGGACGCGGAGCTGATCCGGACGGCCGAGGGGATCGTCCCGCCGGGCCCGATCCGGGACGCGCTCGGCGAGCTGCCGTACATCGACGCCGTCGCCGTCTACGGGATCCCGGTGGGCGACGCGGAGATCGTCGCGGCGGCCGTCCGGCTGCGGGACGGCGCCGAGCTGAAGCTCCTCGACGTGTCGCAGGCGCTGCTGCGGCTGGAGTTCCGGCTGCGTCCCCGGCTGGTCCGGGTGGTGGACGAGATCCCGGTGACGGCCGGGCGGCGGCCGCGGACCGGGCCGCTGCGCGACGAGGGGGTGCCGGAGGCGGGCGACCGCCGGTCGTACGCGCGCGACCGGAGCGGCGGCTACCGGCCGCTGTCCGGACGGGCGCGCCGGAACCTGCTGGCCGCCCCCGAGCGCGACCGGTCGGAGGGCGTCGCAGGTCACCCTTGATAAGTCTGGACTTACCGGCGTCCGCTGCGTTACAACGAAGCAACAGTTTTCGTCCTTTTGTTGCACACATTTCCCCCCGGAGGTGCCATGACGGGCGTCCTCGCGCCGCCGCCCCAGGGCAGCGACCTGAAAGCGGTACCCGGCGTGCCGGGCATTCCCTACATCGGCAACACGCTCTCGGTGATGCGCGACCCGATCGGCCAGGCCCGCAAGCGCTACGACGCGTACGGGCCGGTCGCGTGGGGCTGGCTCCTCGGGCAGCGCACCTGCACGGTGCAGGGGCCCGAGGCCGCCGAGGTCGTCCTGGTCAACCGGGACAAGGCCTTCGCCAACGGCCCCGCTTGGAGCTACTTCATCGGCCCGTTCTTCAACCGCGGCATCATGCTCCTGGACTTCGAGGAGCACCTGCACCACCGCCGCATCATGCAGCAGGCGTTCACCCGCCCCCGGCTGCGCGCCTACATGGACGCGATGGCGCCCGGCATCGTCAAGGGCCTGGACGCCTGGGAGCCCGGGCCGGACTTCAAGGTGTACGACCACCTGAAGCAGCTCACCCTCGACCTCGCGGTCGACGTGTTCATGGGCGTCGAGCTCGACCGCGCCGAACGCGACCGCGTCAACGGCGCGTTCGTCGACGCCGTCCGCGCCGGGACCGCCTACGTGCGCTTCCCCGTGCCCGGCCTGCGCTGGCAGAAGGGGCTGCGGGCGCGCAAGGTGCTGGAGGAGTTCTTCTACCGGCACCTGCCCGCCAAGCGCCGCGACGGCGGCGACGACCTGTTCGCCGCGCTGTGCCAGGCCGAGACCGACGACGGCCACCGCTTCACCGACGAGGACGTCGTCAACCACATGATCTTCGCGCTGATGGCGGCGCACGACACCACCACCATCACGCTGACCACGATGGCCTACTACCTGGCGAAGTACCCCGAGTGGCAGGAGCGGCTCCGCGACGAGTCCCGCGCCCTCGGCAAGCCCCGGCCCGGCTACGACGACCTCGACGCGTTCACCGGCATCGACATGGTGATGAAGGAGTCGCTGCGGATGGTCGCGCCCGTCCCGGCGCTGCCCCGCAAGGTCGTCAAGGACACCTCGATCCTCGGGTTCCACGTGCCCGCCGGGACGGTCGTCGTGGTGCCGATGCTCAGCAACCACCACATGGCCGAATGGTGGCCCGACCCCGAGCGCTTCGACCCCGAACGGTTCTCCGCCGAACGCCGCGAGGACAAGGCGCACAAGTACGCCTGGGCGCCGTTCGGCGGCGGCGCGCACAAGTGCATCGGGCTCTACTTCGCCGGGATGCAGGTCAAGACGATCCTGCACCAGGTGCTGCAGCGGTACCGGTGGAGCGTCCCGGCACGGTACGAATGGCCGCTGGACACCACGTCCCTGCCCTCGCCCAAGGACGGCCTGCCCGTCCGCCTCGACCGTCTGGAGACCCCGTGAGCAAGGTCATCGCGATCACCGGGGCGGCGCGCGGCATCGGGCTCGCCACCGCCCGCGCCGTCAAGGCGCGCGGCGCGGCCGTCGTCATCGGCGACATCGACGAGGCCGCGGTGCGGGCGGCGGCGGACGACCTGGGCGTCACCGGGCTCGTCGTGGACGTCACGTCCCGCGAGTCGTTCGCGGCGTTCCTCGACGCGGCCGAAGCGGCGGCCGGCCCCCTCGACGTCCTGATCAACAACGCGGGGATCATGCCGATCGGGCCCGTCACGCAGGAGAGCGAGGCCGACGCCCGCCGCTGCCTCGACATCAACGTGCATGGTGTGATGACCGGCACCAAGCTCGCCCTCGACCGGATGCTGCCGCGCGGGCACGGCCACATCGTCAACGTCGCGTCGCTCGCCGGGATCCTCTACACCCCCGGCCTGGCCCTCTACAACGCCAGCAAGGCCGCCGTCGTCGCGTTCACCGAGGCGACGCGGCTGGAGGTGCGGGACCGGGGCGTGCACGTCGGCGCCGTCCTGCCGTCGTTCACCAACACCGAGCTGGTCGCGGGAACGGCCAGCCCCAACGGGATGCGCAACTGCGAGCCCGAGGACATCGCCGCCGCGGTCGTCGAGCTGATCGGACGGCCGCGCCCGCAGGTCGTCGTGCCGAAGAAGCTCGGCGCGCAGACCCGGCTCGGGGCGCTGTTCCCCGACCGGGTCCGGCGGGCGGTCTCCCGCCGCTACGGCCTCGACCGGATCTTCCTGGAGTACGACCCGGCGGCCCGCAAGGGCTACGACGCCCGCATCCGCTCCGGCTCCTGACCCCGCTTCCTAGGCCCCGCCCCGCGACGGGCGCCGCCGCGCCTTCCGCGCCTCCCGGAAGGCGCGGCGGGCCTGCGGCAGGTACCGGACGGACTCCGGCAGCAGCGGCCACAGCGCGTTCCCGCGCCGCACGAGCGCGGCGAACCGCCGGTGCCGGCGCTCGTCCGCCGCGCTCCACGGCAGGTCGAGCAGCTCGCGCATCCGGGGCGGCATCCCGCCGACCGTGACGAACCGGGCGGCCGCGTTCAGCGGCGGCGACACCGCCCGCCACACCGGCGCCGGGACGCGCGGCGGCGCGGGCAGCCCCTTCGTCACGTAGCCGACGCCGTACCGGGCGGTCTTGTGCGCGACGATCTCCTCGTCGAGCATCCGCCGCCAGTACGCGCGGAAGCCGTCCCAGTCGTCCGGCATCGCCCGCTCGCTGACCCCGTACATCCGGAACCACACCTTCGACTCCGCGTAGATCCGGTGCTTGTCCGCCTCGGAGAGCGGCCGGACGAACGTCTCGATCATGTAGAGCATGTGGTCGAGGAAGGTCGCGTGCGCCCAGTAGTACGTCTCGGGGTCGAGCGCGTGGTAGCGCGAACCGTCCGGCATCGTCCCCTTGATGTCGCGGTGGTAGTCGCGCACCGTCCGTCCGGTCTCCGGGGCGCGCTCCCCGCCGTAGACGGTGTTCAGGATCGGCCCGGCGGACCGCTGCAGCCGCGCGAACGTCTCCGCGAAGAACACCGAGTGGTCCAGGACGCCCTGGCCGAGCGCGGGCAGCATGTTCTGCAGGACGGCCGCGCGCGGGCCGACCAGCAGCATGCGGGTGTCGCCGAAATAACGCCAGGTGAGCGAGCCGGGGCCGAGCGGGGAGGGAGCCGGATCCGTCATGAGCACCGCCGGGGGAGACGCGGATGGAACAGAACAACGAGAATTGTAGCTTTGTTGCGCCGGTGGGGTGCCGGGCGGGTCCGGGACGCCGTTAGGGTGCGGGCATGACGACCGATGCGACCGACGTCGATGAGCTCGACGTCGACGCGGGCGCTCCCGGGCTGCTGGCCCGCCTGGCGGCGCCCGAGCCCGGGGCCGACGACCCGGCCGCCCGGATCCTGGACGCCGCCCTCGCCGAGTTCGAGACCTACGGGCTCCGCCGCGTCAGCGTCGAGGACGTCGCCCGCCGGGCCGGCGTCGCGCGCACCACCATCTACCGCCGGTTCACCAACAAGGACGGGCTGCTGCAGGCGGTGATCCTGCGGGAGGTGCGCCGCTTCCTCACCGCGATCGCCCGCGCCACCGAGGACCTCGCCACCCCCGAGGACGCCGTCGTCGAAGGCTTCGTCGCGGGCCTGCAGGGCGCCCGCCGCCACCCGCTGATGCGGCGCGTCCTGGAGAGCGAACCGGAGACCCTGCTGCCGCAGCTCGGCATGAACGGCGGCGCGGTGCTGGTCGCGGCCCGCGACGTCCTCGCCGAACGGCTCCGCCGCGCCCGTCCGGCCGACGCCGCCGACCACGACGCCGTCGCCGAGGTACTGGTACGGCTCGCCGCGTCGCTACTGCTCGTCCCCGGCGGCGGCCTGCCCCTGGAGGAGGACGACGACATCCGCGCCTTCGCCCGCCACTACCTCACCCGCCTGCTCCACCGCCCCTGACGGTCCGGGCGCGATCGGGGGTCGCCGGGCGGGGCGGGGTCCCGTAGTCTTCGGGTTGTTGGAATTTCGTTCTAGAACCGGAGGCGCGATATGGAGCCGGTGGTCCGCACCCGGTCCGGCAGGGTCCTGGGCAGCACGCGGGACGGCGTCAGCGCGTTCCTCGGCATTCCGTACGCCGCGCCGCCGTTCGGCCCGAACCGGTTCCGGGCCCCGCGGCCGCCCGAGCCGTGGGACTCGGTCCGGCCCATGACCGAGTACGGCCCGACGGCGCCGAAGCCCGGCTACGCGGGCGCGTTCAAGACCCTCCTCCCGGACCCCGAGATCCCGGGCGAGGACTGCCTCAACCTCAACGTCTGGACCCCCGACCCCGGCGGCTCCGGGCTGCCGGTCATGGTGTGGATCCACGGCGGCGCGTTCGTGAACGGGTCCGGCGCGTCCCGACGTACAACGGGCACAACTTCGCGCGGGACGGCGTCGTCTGCGTGACGATCAACTACCGGCTCGGCGTCGAGGGGTTCGCGAGCCTGGCCGGTGCCCCGCCCAACCGGGGCGTGCTCGACCAGATCGCCGCGCTGGAATGGGTCCGCGACAACATCGCGGCGTTCGGCGGCGACCCCGGCCGCGTCACGGTGTTCGGCGAGTCGGCGGGCGGGATGAGCGTCACGACCCTGCTCTCCCTCGACCTCGGCCTGTTCCGGCGCGCGATCACGCAGAGCGGGTCGGGCAACATCGCGCAGGACCCGGACGACGCGCTGCTCGTCGCCAAGGAGATCGCCGCCCGCCTCGGCGTCGCGCCGACCGCCGAGGCGTTCGCCGCGCTCGACCCGGCCGCGATCGTCCCGGTGCAGGCCGCCGTGTCCGGCGAGGTGTCGGCGCTGCCCGACCCGGGCCGGTGGGGCGCCACCACCGCGTCCGGCGCGATGGCGCTCACCCCGATCGTCGACGGCGAGCTGATCACCGCCCGTCCCGAGGACGCCGTCGCGGCCGGTGCCGGACGGGACGTGGACCTGCTCACCGGGTACACCGCCGAGGAGTTCCGGCTGTTCCTGATGCCGACCGGCGTCGCCGCCGCCCTCACCGACGACCTGGTCGGCGCCGCCACCGCCGGGATGGGCGTGCCGCCCGCGGTCGCCGCCGCCTACCGCGACCGGCACCCCGACCTCACCGCGGGCGAGCTGATGGCGACGATCGTCACCGACAGCCTGTTCCGGATGCCGGTGCACCGCACCGCCGCCGGGCACGCCGCGAACGGCGGGCGGACGTGGATGTACGAGTTCGGCTGGCGGTCCCCGAACCACGGCCTCGGCGCGTGCCACGCCCTCGAACTCGGGTTCGTGTTCGACAACCTCGAACCCGACTCGGCGCTCGCGGGGCCGAACCCGCCGCAGGCCCTCGCCGACGCCATGCACCGCGCGTGGGTGCGGTTCGCGGCGGACGGCGACCCCGGCTGGGACCCGTTCGACGCGCGGGACCGCACCGTCCGCGTCTTCGGCGGCGAGACCGACGGGACGGTCCGCGACCCGCGCGGCGCCGACCGCGAACTCTGGGACTGACGCCGCGTCGGCCGGGAGGCGACTCCCGGCCGGGCCGCGTCAGCCGTTCAGCCGCTTGCGCCCCTGCGCCCGGACCCGCTTGCGCTGGGACGGGTCGAGCGCCAGGTACCCGACGACGGGCGCGGCGAGCACACCGAGGATGATCAGCGCGGTGAGCCACCACGGGAAAATGAACAGGGTCAGGAAGCCGACGGCGACACCGCCGATCACAATCTTGGTCTGGGTCGACATGTCTACCTCCGATACTGGCCGCCCATCAGGGACAACGACCTCGCGGCGACCGTCGTTCCACGATATGTCGCGAGTCGCCCGCAGGCCAGTGCCGGGGGGAACCGCTCAGATGCGCAGCGACAGCTGACCGCCGCCCAGCGTGCGCAGGACGTCCGCGTGCAGCTTGCCGTTCGTGCACACGACGCTGCCGCCGTCCGGCCCGGGCACCCCGTTCAGATCGGTGAACATCCCGCCCGCCTCCTCGACGATCACCTGCAGCGCCGCGAGGTCCCACAGCGACACCTCCGGCTCCGTCGACACGTCCACGGCGCCCTCGGCGACCATCATGTGCGACCAGAAGTCGCCGAACGCCCGCGTCCGCCACACCTCGCGCGACAGCTCCAGGAACTGCTCCAGCCGCCCCTGCTCCTCCCAGCCGCTCAGGCTGGAGAACGACAGCGACGCGTCCGACAGCTCCGTGACCGCCGACACGCTGATCGGCGTCGCCCGGGTCAGGCTGCGGCCGGTGAACGCGCCGCCGCCCCGCGCCGCCCACCAGCGCCGGTTCAGCGCGGGCGCCGACACCACCCCGACGACCACCTCGTCGTTCTCCATCAGCGCGATCAGCGTCGCCCACACCGGCACGCCCCGCACGAAGTTCTTCGTCGCGTCGATCGGGTCGATGACCCAGCAGCGGTTCCCGCCCCCGGTCCGCCCGTACTCCTCGCCGAGGACCGCGTCGCGCGGCCGGGACCGGCCCAGCGTGGCGCGAAGCTGCTCCTCGACGCCGCGGTCGGCGTCGCTCACCGGCGTCAGGTCCGGCTTGGTCTCGACGTCGAGATCGAGCGCGCGGAAGCGCTTGGTCGTGATGTCATCGGCCTGGTCCGCCAGCACGTGTGCGAATCGCAGGTCATCGGAATAGCCCGCCACGGCGTGCCACGCTACCGCGACGGGCGGCGCCCCGACACACTCGGCGGCCCCGGGCCCCGGGCCCCGGGCACCGGGCGCGCGGCGCCCGTCCGGCCGCCGGTCGCGTGACCGCCCGCCCGGAAGGCCCGCCCGGAAGGCCCGTCCGATGGCAGCATGGGCGCATGTCCCACGACCTGCCCGGATGGGTGGCCGAACTGACCGACCCGCGCCGGGCCCGCACCCTGGACGAGCTCGCCGACCGGCTCGTCCCGCTGGCCGAGCACGCCATCGACGTGTCCCGCCGGCTCCAGTCGCAGCTGACGGAGCTGAACGACCCGTTCCGGCGCGAGGCGCTGCACGGCCGCGTCGACCGGCTGAAGGCCCGCGCCCGCGATGCCCTCGAAGAGATCACGGGGGAGATCGCCGCCTCCGGGGAGAAACGCATCGAACGCCTCTGGGCCGACCGGGCCGGACGCGACGGCCCGCTCGACCGCGACCGCGAGCGCGAACTGCGGCGGCTCCTGGAACGCGACGTCGTCCCGCTCCTGTCCGAGCGGGAGCGGGAGGCCGCCGAACGGGTCGCCGACCGGACGTCCCGCGCGCTGGAGGAGGCCGTGCGGACGCTCCTCACGCGCGTCGAGGAACTGGCCGGGGCCGTCACCGCGCTCGTCCAGGACGTGCTGCCCCTCGCCCGCGAGGGCCTGGACCTCGCCGGCCGGATCTCCGCCCTGTCGGGCTCGGCCCGCCGCGCCGGGCGCGGTCCCGTCCCGGCCGAGCTGGCCGCCTCCGCGACCGAGGTGGCGCGCGCGTTCGACGAGGCCGTCGCCCGCCTCGAACTCGAATGGGCGGCGCTCGGCGCCCGCTCCGCGACCGTCCGGGCCGCGCTGCGCGGCGCGGAGGAGAACGCGTTCAGCCACGTCGCCGAGGAGATGACCGCCTGCGTCCAGGACCTCGCGCCCGGGCACGTCCGGGCGCTGGCCGAGGCCGAGAAACGCGCCCGCGCGCTCCTCGGGGAGTCCCCGGAGGGCTAGGAGGCTAGGGCCGGACTCGAAGCCGCCTCGTCCGCGCGCGAACGCGTGACCTGCCCGGTGCGGCGAGGCCGCTAGGAGAGCTCGCGGAGCGTCTGCAGGAACCGCTCGTAGTACGGGACGGACTCGTCCCAGAGGGCGACCGGGGCGTGCAGCAGCACGGAGGCGTTGGAATCGCCGAAGTGGAAGAGCCGTATGCGGACCCGCGAGGGCACGCCGTCGTAGTCGTAGGTGTACTGGATCTCGGCCGCTTCGAACCCCTGGTAGGCGATGTCGCGGATCGCGCCTTCCTGCTCGAAGCCGGGGTACTCTTCCTCGTCGTTCGCCAGGTCCTCCGCCAACCGGGTGAGCGTGCCCGCGTAGTCGTCGTCCGCGGAGCCGCCGCGCCGGAACGACAGGCTGCGGGGGGACCCCTGCGACGCGTCGAGGAAGCGGAGGCGGCCGGGTTCGTCCGCCGACATCTTCCATCCCTTCGGGACGTCGGCCTCGTAGTCCGTTCCGCCGAACCGCACGAACCGGGCGTCGGCGGTGTCGCCGCCCTGCTCGGGAACGTTGCGCTCCGCCGCCGGTGACGTCGCGGAGGATCCGCCCGCCCGGGTTTCCTCGCCGGAGTCGAAGGCCAGGGGCGTCACGATGATCGACGACACCAGCACGGCGGAGACGGCCGCCGCGGCGCCGAGCTGCGCCCGCGCCGCCTCGGCCGCCGGGCGGCGGGCTCCGGCGCCGGGGTCCACGGCTCGGCCGCGAGGGGATCGGTCCCGTCGTCCGCCGTGCCGCCGCGACGTCCGGCGGCGGAACGGTCGCGGTGAAGGCGGACGGGTCCGCGGCGATCCGGCGGAGCATCCGCTCGGCCTCGTCCGGCCGCATCCGCTGATCCGGGTCCTTGCGCAGCAGCCCCCGGACGACCGGTGCGAGGGGACCGGCCAGCCGGAGCGGATCCGGGTCGTCCGACGCCAGCGCCGTCAGCACGCCCCAGACGTCGGGGCGCCGGTACGGCGGGCGGCCCTCGACCGCCGCGTACAGGGTCGCGCCGAACGACCACAGGTCCGACGCCGGGGACGCCTTGCGTCCGCGGGCCTGCTCGGGCGCCATGTAGGCGGGCGACCCCATGAGCGCGCCGCTGCGGGTGAGGGTCTCGTCGCCGGCGGCGGTCGCGATGCCGAAGTCGGTGAGCACGGCACGTCCGTCCGGCAGCAGGACGTTGCCGGGCTTGACGTCGCGGTGCACCACCCCGGCGGCGTGCGCGGCGCGCAGGGCGCCGAGTAGGTCCAGGCCGAGTTCCGCGACGCGGCCCGGCGGCAGCGGCCCGTCCTCCCGGACGACCGCGTGCAGCGACGGCGCCCGGACGAACTGCATGACGATCCAGGGCCGCCCGCCCTCCTCCACGACGTCGTACACGATCACGATGCCGGGATGGTCGAGCCGCGCCGCCGACCGCGCCTCCCGGAACGTCCGCGCGTACAGCCGCGCGATCTGCTCCTCCTCGAGACCGTCCGGCGGCTTCATCTCCTTGACCGCCACCTGCCGGTCGAGCAGCAGGTCCCGGGCCCGCCACACCGCGCCCATCCCGCCGCGCCCGACGAGCTCGCCCAGCTCGTAGCGCGCTCCAGCAACTCGAACCGGTCCGCGATCACTCGGGGCATATCGGGGACGATAACGGTGATCCTTTCGGTTTCCGCGATCCTCGATCCGTTAAGGCCACATCCGGCCTCCGGACGGTCCGGTCGACGGTCAGTCGGCGCGGAATGTCCGCAGGAACGTCTCGAAGTGGGGAACGGAAGCGTTCCACTGGTCCAGCTGCGTCGTCAGAATGGCGCTGTAGATGGCGCCGTCGAAACGGAACAGCCGCATTCTCATGCGGGACTCGACATCGGCCGCGGTGAACGTGAACTGGAGTTCCGCCGCGTCGGCGCCGAGGTAGCGCAGTTCCGTGAACCGCTCCTGCCGGTACCCCGGGTAGGTCACCGGGTCCGCCTCGAACGACTCGGCCGCGCGCTCCAGCGCCTCGCCCACGTCGGCGACGGCCGCGACGTCGTCGGCGGCGATGAGCTCCCCGAGCGAGATGGTGCGGATCACCGTCGCGTCGGGAGCGGAGAAGAGCGTCCCGCCCTCCTCCGGGGAGGCGCTCCAGTCGAATGGCACGTTCACGGTGTACCCCTCGCCGTAGTACACCCGGTACGGGGGCGTGCTCGGCGGCTGCGAGGGCGGGGGCGTCTCGCCGCCCGTGGCGCCGGACGCGGCCCGTCCGGTGTCGTCGCGGAGGGCGAGCAGCACCCCGGCGGCGACGGCGGCGGTGAGGAACACGACCGCGACGACGCAGATCGGGACGATGACCGCCCACCGCGGGCCCGTCCGCGGCGGCGGCCCGCCCGGCGGCCCGGCCGGGTGCGCGCCCGGCGGGACGTAGCGCGGTCTGCGGGTACCCGGCCCAGTCGGGCGAGCTCTGCGGTGCGGGCGGCGGAGGCGGGAACACGGGCGGGAACGGCGGCGGCGTGCTCGGGGGCGTCACGGGTTCGGTGTCGCGCCCGGTGACCCCGCGGAGCAGGCGCTCGGCCTCGTCCGGGCCGATCCGCCGCTCCGGCGGCGGCGGCGAGCAGGCCGTCCAGGACGGGCGCGAGCGGCCCGGCGAGCCGCGGCGGGTCCGGCTCGCGGCGGCCGC
>NZ_MKJY01000096.1 GCF_001942465.1 Actinomadura sp. CNU-125 | reverse complement strand
GTCGCGCAGCCCGCCGCGGCGGCGCCCTCCAGCAGCGCGGGCGCGGGCGCGCGTCCACGGTGAGCAGCACGGACGCGCCCGCCTGGTCGAGGATGTCGCGGACGCGCGTCGCCGGCCACGTCTCGTCCGCGGGCACGTACAGGGCGCCGACCAGCTCGATCGCCAGGAACGCCGCGATCACGGCGGCGCACCGGCCGCCGCCGACCCCGACGACCTCGCCGGGCCGCACGCGCGCGTCCGCCAGCAGCGTCGCGAGGCGGCGCGCCTCCGCGGCCAGCTCCGCGTAGCCCAGCGTGCGGGCACCGTCGGCGACCGCGGGCCGGTCCCGCTCGGCGGCGAACCGCTCCACCCGGGTGATCACCGGATCGCCGAGGTCGACCTCCCGATCGCTCCGCATCCCGTGCCGGACGGCCAGGTCACGGGCCCGTCCGAGCTCGGCGGCGGGCACCGCGAGGGATTCCAGACCGGCCGGGGGGAGCAGCCGGTCGGCCGCCGGTCCACGAGCGCTCATGTTCACTCTCCGTGAGGTAGTACCGCTTCGCCGTCATCGAACGCCGACGCCCGACAATGCGGATCCATAGCTTATGTCCGGGCCCGCCGAGAAGCACCGCGCATTCTGCCCTACCCGCCGGTAAGCAGAGGGTTGCGGGGCAAGATGGGCGAAGGTACCGTGAGGCTCCGCCATGGTCAGGGTTAACTCACCCGCGGCGTTGCACGGGGGACGATGAGGGAATTGCTTCTTCATTTCAGGGTGGCAGTGTGCCGATAATCACCGCGCCGCAGGATTTCAATGTGGACGACCTTTACGTCGATCTGCGAAATGTAATCGGGCGACCACTCCTCCTCAAGTGCGAGGGCTTCAATTTCGCCGGATCGGTGAAACTCAAGGCGGCCGCCGCGATGGTGGAGGCCGCGCCCGCGACGGGCTGCTGCCGCCCGGTTCGACGATCGTGGAATCGTCCTCGGGCAACCTCGGCATCGCGCTCAGCCTCATCGCCGCCGACCGCGGCCTGAACTTCGTCTGCGTCACCGACCCCCGCTGCAACCCCGCGTCCATGCGGGTCATGCGCGCGCTCGGCGCCGAGGTGCGGGTGGTGTCGGAGACCGACGCCAACGGCGGCTTCCTGGAGAGCCGCATCCGGTACGTGCGGAACCTCGCCGACACCGACGGGTACGTCTGGCTGAACCAGTACGCCAACCGCAACAACTGGCTCGCCCACTACCGCGGCACCGCCCCCGCGATCGACCGCGAGTTCCCCGACCTGGAGGTCCTGTTCGTCGGCGCGGGCACCACCGGCACCCTGATGGGCTGCGCCCGGTACTTCCGCGAGCACCGCCGCCCGGTGACGATCGTGGCGATCGACGCCGTCGGCTCGGTCACCTTCGGCGGCGTCCCCGGCCCCCGGATGGTGCCGGGCCTCGGCACCAGCAGCCGTCCCGCGCTGGTCGACGAGTCCCTGATCGACGACGTGGTGCACGTCCCCGAGCCCGACACGATCCGGACGGCGCACGCACTGTCGTCCCGCGGGTTCCTGTTCGGCGGCTCGACCGGGACCGTCGTGTCCGGCGCGACCCGCTGGCTGGACGCCAAGTACCCGGGCGCCGACCCCGTCGCGGTCGCCATCGCGCCCGACCTCGGCGAGCGCTACCTCGACTCGCTCTACGCCGAGGGCTGGCTCCGCGAGCACTTCGCCGGACTCGTTTCCGAACCGGATTCCACCGACGCCGATATTCTCGGCGTCTGATCATCGAAGCAGAACACGGAGTTCCCATGTCGCAGGTCCCCGCATTCGCCGTGATCTCGGGCGCCCAGGTGCACGAGGCCGTCGCCGGCCGGGAGCAGCAGGTCGTCGCGATGGTGGAGGCGGCCTACCGGCTGCACGGCGAGGGACGCACGATCAACCCCGACTCGTACTTCCTGCGCTTCCCCGACCGCCCCGCGGACCGCATCATCGCGCTCCCCGCCTCCGTCGGCGGCGACGTCGGCGTGCACGGCATCAAGTGGATCTCCAGCTTCCCCGGCAACGTCGCGCAGGGCTTCCCCCGCGCGTCCGCCGTCCTCATCCTCAACGACGCCGAGACCGGCTACCCCTTCGCCTGCCTGGAGAGCTCGATCATCAGCGCGGCCCGCACCGCCGCGTCCGCCGCGCTCGCCGCCGCGTCCATCGCCGACCGGCGCGGCGACCGCCCCCGCCGCGTCGGCTTCATCGGCGGCGGCCTCATCGCCCGCTACATCCACACCTACCTCGCGGGCACCGGCTTCACCTTCGACGAACTCGCCGTGCACGACCTGTCCGCCGAGCACGCGGCCGGGTTCAAGGGCTACCTCGAACGCACGGAGAAGGGCGAGGTCACCGTCCACGACACGGCCGAGAGCCTCATCCGCGCCAGCGACCTGATCGTCTTCGCGACCGTCGCGGGCGAACCCCACGTGCACGACCCGTCCTGGTTCGCGCACGCCCCGCTCGTCCTGCACGTCTCCCTGCGCGACCTCTCCCCCGAGATCGTCCTCGACTCGTGGAACGTGGTCGACGACGTCGAGCACTGCATGAAGGCGAACACGTCCCCGCACCTGGCCGAACAGCGCGTGGGGAACCGCGACTTCGTCGCGGGCACCCTCTACGACGTCCTCACCGGCACGATCGCCCCGCCCGCCGACCGTCCGGTCGTGTTCTCCCCGTTCGGCCTCGGCGTCCTCGATCTCGCCGTCGCCCGCCACGTCTACGACGAGGTCTCCGCCTCCGGCGCCCTGCAGACCGTCCCCGGCTTCTTCCACGACCTGTCCCGCCACGGCTGACGCGAGGGCCTACCCGGCCCCCGGTCAGGCGAAGTCGGAGGTGTCCAGGTCGATTCCGAAGGGCTCGGGGAGGGGAAGGGGCTTCCCGAACGGCGCCCAGTCGGCGCGGCGGTAGTCCCCGCCTCGCGGCCCGCTGAACAGGATCGTCTTCCTCCTGTGCTGGTCCACGAGGAGATAGAAGGGGACGGCCGCCCGCGCGTAGGAGTACCGTTTGGCCTCCCTCGCCTGTTCGGGCCGTGCCCGGGTGAACTCGACCAACATCGTCGCCGCGACGTCCTCGATGGGGTTCCATGGATTTTCGCCATCGGGGAGGTCGGCGTCGCAACGGACGAAGACCCCGTCCGGGATCACGTGGTTCCTCGGACGGCCGGGGGCACTCGGCGCGATCAGGCCCGCCCTGCCGAGGAAGTCCCACTCGGCAGCGCTGCCCCGAATGATCTGGGAGACGAGTCGCGCGATCGTCCTGATTCCGCCGCCGAACGGCGTGATGAGGATCTCTCCGTCGACCAGTTCGCCGCGCAGAATCTCCGGGATGTCGCAGGCCAGGAAGTCCTCTACCAGGTGGTCGTTCGGGTGATCGATGTCGGTGCCGGACCCAGCCACCGCAGCCATGCGGGTCTCCTTCCATGCGTGGGGCCTGCGAACACGCGCCAGACCGGTCATATGGGGAGGTCAGAACTCTGCTCCCCCGTCACCGAGGAGATTATGAGCGGAACGCTACTCTTCGCCTACGGATTGTGAAATTCGCCCCTCCTCGGGGGTTCGTCTCACAGGTTCGCCGGGCGCGGCGGGACACATCCGGGCGCGGGCAAATAGTCGCGCCGGGAGTGGGCACGCTTTCCCTATGGACGAGCGATTCGAGAGGCGCGGGGACGTGCAGGAGCTCAGCGACTTCGAGCTGCGGGTCTACGAGACGGTCGCGGAGATCGACAAGGAGGGCGGCGCGGCCGACTTCGCGACGCTCGGGCAGCTGGTCGGCGGGCCCGAGGAGGACCTGTGGGCGGCGCTCGGGCACCTGGTGTCGGTGAACCACGTGCACTCGACCGACCGGGGGTACGTGCTCGGGCCGCACGACTGGGCGCCCTGACCGGCGTCCCGGTGAGCGGGAGCGGACGGGCCGGGGGCGGCCCGGGTGGACGAGCATGGTCCGCTGACCGAACAAGTGCCGGGTTCATGGAGGCCGCCGGAATGGAGCTCGTCGTCACCGAGGAGCAGCGGGAGCTGCGGGACGCGCTGCGGCGGTTCTTCGCCGACCGGTCCGCGGGCGCGGAGGTCCGGCGGCTGATGGAGACCGCCGAGGGGCACGATCCGGCCGTCTGGGGCCAGATGGCCGAGCAGCTCGGGCTGCAGGGCCTCGCGATCCCGGAGGAGCACGGCGGCGCCGGGTTCGGGATGCGGGAGCTGGCCGTGGTGTTCGAGGAGATGGGGCGCGCGCTGGTGTGCACGCCGTTCCTCGCGACGATCGTCGCGGCGGCGGGCCTCGCGGCCGGGGAGGGCGGGCACGACCTGCTGCCCGGCATCGCGGACGGCTCCACGATCGCGACGCTCGCGACGGCCGAGGACGACGGGCGCTGGGACCTCGAATCCGTGACGGCGACCGTGACGGACGGCGTCCTGACGGGCGTGAAGAGCTTCGTCCCCGACGGGCACATCGCCGACCTCCTGCTCGTCGCGGCCCGGGACGGGGACGGCGTCGCGCTGTTCGCCGTCGAGGACGCCACCGGGGTCGTCCGGTCGCCGCTGCCGACCGTCGACCAGACCCGCAAGCTCGCGCGGATCGAGTTCGACGGGACGCCGGTGCGCCGGGTGGGCGGCGCGGACGCCGTCCGGCGGGCCCTCGACACGGCGGCGGTGGCGCTGGCCGCCGAGCAGCTCGGCGGGGCGCAGCGGACGCTGGACATGACGGTCGAGTACATCAAGGTGCGCAAGCAGTTCGGGCGGGCGATCGGGTCGTTCCAGGCGGTCAAGCACCGGTGCGCGGACATGTTCGTGCTGGTGGAGTCGGCGCGGTCGGCGGTGCTGAACGCGGCGGCCGTCGCGGACGCGCGTCCGGCGGAGCTGCCCGCGGCGGCGGCGCTGGCGCAGGCGTACTGCTCGGACGCCTACCTCCACACGGCGGGCGAGGCGATCCAGCTGCACGGCGGGATCGGGTTCACCTGGGAGCACGACGCGCACCTGTACTTCAAGCGCGCGCAGGGGTCGCGGCAGCTGTTCGGCTCGTCCGACCACCATCGCGCCCGGCTCGGCGCCCTCGCGGGCATCACGGGCGCCGCCTGACGCCCTGAAGGGCCCCGCCGGGGGTTCCGGCGCCCGCGGTCGGACGGCGGACGCTCCCCGGGAATGTCGGTGCGGCGCGACATCATGACCGGCATGTTCGACGAACTGGACGGCGTCCCCTGGGCCTCTTTCGAGCACGCGTACGGGTCGGCCGCGGAGGTCCCGGAGCTGCTGCGCGGCATGGTCTCCGCCGACGAGGACGAACGCGAGATCGCGCTCGACGGCTTCTTCATGGCCGTCCACCATCAGGGCGACGTCTACGACTGCACGCGCGCGGCGATTCCGTTCCTGCTGGAGATCGTCGACGCGGGCGGCGTGCCGGGACGGGGCGGGGTGCTGGAGCTGCTCGGGAGCATCGGCGACTCGGGCGACGCGCCCGCCACGGCCGCCGTGGTCGCCGCGACCCCGGTGTTCCTCGGCCTGCTCGGCGATCCCGATCCCGAGGTCCGCGGCGGCGCGCTGCGCGCGCTCGCCGTCTGCGGGGCGCGCTCGTCCGAGATCGTCCCCACGCTGCGGCGGCTGCTCGCGGACGAACCCGACGCGGGCGTCCGGCGGGCCGCCGTCGAGGTCGCCGCGGAACTCGCGACCGACGGCGGCCCGACCGAGATCCTCGACGGCACGGGCGACCCCGGCTCGCGGCTGGCCGCGCTGACCGCCCGGGGTCCGGAGCGGCTCGGCGCCCGCGGACGGGCGGACGGCCCGGCACGCGCTCGCGCTGATCGACGCGCTGGTCGCCGGCGGCGGGCGCGCCCCGGGCGCGGGACGAGCGGCCCGCGACGCCGACACTGACGGGGAACCTTCGGGTGCTGGGGGCCGAGGCGGGGCGCGGGCGGCGCGTCCCGGAACTCGGCGAGCTGGTCGGGAAGATCGGCCTGGCGCTCGGCGACCGCCGCGCCGAACGCGTCGAGCTGGTCGAGGGGCTGCTCCGGGCGCCCGACCGGGAGCGGCGCGCCTACGGGCTGCACGCGGCGGGCGTCCTGCTCCGGAGCCTGCGCGGCCCGTACGGGGACGTCGTCGCGCTGGCCGGGCGGCTGCTGGCCGACCCGGAACCCCGCGTGTCCGGGGCCGCGGTCGGGGTGTTCCGGGATCTGTTCGAGCTCGCCGCGCCCGCGGCCGACGACCTGGCCGCGTTCCTCGCGGACGCCCCGCGCGTCCGGCGGCAGGGCGAGGACCGGCACGAGGGCTGGATCACCGTCTACCCGTCCGGCCTGCCGAGCGTCGGCGGGGCCCTGACGGCGCTGGCGCGGCTCGGCGACGTGCGGGCGCTGCCGCCGCTGCGGTGGGCGCTGGAACTCGACGAACCGCCGGACGACATCGGCGTCCTGCGCGGCCTCGGCGAACGGGCCGCGGAACTCGTCCCGCTGATCCGGCGGCGGTTGCGGGACCTGCCCGCGCAGCAGGGGTTCGACCACCGGCGCTTCGGGCTCGCCGGGGCGCTGGGGCGGCTCGGCCCGGCGGCGGCCGCGGCGGTCCCGGAGCTGGTCGCGCTCCTGCGCGACGATCCCGGCTCGTCCGCGCACCACGCGCTGCGCCGGCTCGGCCGTGCGGCGGCGGACGGCGGGACGATCCCGGTGCTGCGCGCGATGCTCGCGGACGGGCCGCACCGGGTGGCCGCCGCCCGACGCTGTGGGCCGTCGAGGGCGACGCGGACGCCGACCTGCCCGTGCTGCTGCCGAGGGGTCGGCGGCGGCGTCCGAGGGGCTGGCGGAGCTGGGGCGCCGGGCGCCCGGCCGCCGGGCTCCTGCGCGCCACGACGGCGTCCGCCGGCACGGGACCGGGCGCGATGTGGCAGCGGCTCCGCGCGGCCGAGGCGCTGTGGCGGGTCGAGGGCGACGTCGCGGGCGCGCTGCCGGTGCTGCGGGCGGCGTGGGCGGAGAACCCGCACGTCCGGATCCATGTCGCGCGCGTGCTCGGCGAGATGGGCCCGGCGGCGAAGGAGGCGGCACCGCTGCCGGAGGAGGAGCTGCGCCGGGCATGGCGCCACAACCACTCCCCCGACGGCTACTCCGATCACGAGGTCGACGACGACGAGAAGCTGCTGGCCGCGTGCGCGGCCGCGTTGCGAAAGATCGGCGGATAGGCGAACAATGCCGGTCATGGACGGGCGACGGGCGAGCGGAACGATGTTCGGGCTGGCGTACGGGGACTCCCTGGGCGCGCCGACCGAGTTCCTCGACATGAAGCAGATCCTGCGGCGGTTCGGCCCGGACGGGCCGACGCAGCTCAACGGCGATCCGGCGCTCGTCACCGACGACACGCAGATGACGATCGCGGTCGGGCTCGGGCTGCGGGACGCGCTGGCGAACCCGCCGTTCACGCCCGAGCTGGTCGCGCCGATGTGGCGGCGCCGGTTCGTCGACTGGCTGCGCAGCCCCGACAACAACCGCGCGCCCGGCCACACGTGCCTGCGGGCGTGCGCCGGGCTGGAGGAAAACCGGCCGTGGGTGGAGGCGACCGTGCACGGGTCCAAGGGGTGCGGCGCCAACATGCGGGTCGCACCGGTCGGGCTGGCCCCGGGGCTGACGGACGAGACGCGCGCCGGGGCGTCCCAGCTCCAGGCGGCGATGACGCACGGGCATCCGACGGGGCTGGCGGCGAGCGAGCTGACGGCGTTCGCCGTCCGGTGGCTGGCCGACGGCATGGCCCCGGCGGACCTGCCGGGCGCCCTCCTCGACCGGTGCGCCGGGCAGCGGGCCGTCTACCACGGGCGGTGGCTCGGGACGCTGTGGGAGCGGCCCGGCATGACCGACCCGGAGACGTTCATCGCGCGCGGCTGGGACGAGTGCCGGAAGGTGCTGGAGCGGCTGGTGGACGCCGTGGCGCGCGGCGACCGGACGTCCGATCCGTGCGAGTCCACGGGCGGGGGCTGGGTCGCCGAGGAGGCCCTCGCGACCGGTCTGCTGTGTTTCCTGCTGTTCCCGGACGATCCGGTGCGCGCGATCTGGCGCGGGGCCGCGAGCTCGGGCGACTCCGACTCGATCGCGAGCCTGGCGGGCGCGTTCGCGGGCGCGCACCTCGGGATGGAGGCCTGGCCGGACGAGTGGGCGGGCCGCATCGAGTACGCGGACGAGCTGGCCGGGCTCGGCGCCGCGTGGGACTGACGGGGGGCTGAAGCGACGATGCACGAGCTGTTCTGGTTCGACGTCGGGCAGTACGAGCGGCACCGCGTCGAGTTCTTCTTCGACCGCATGTGGGCCCGCGTGAAGATTTCCGTGGACGGGGAGGTGGTCCTGACGAAGCGGATGCTTCTCGCCTGGCGGAAGACGGAGCGTTTCCAGTTCACCGTCGGCCATGAGGAGCGGCACGAGGTCGTGATCGACAAGACGCGCAAGACGTTCGCCCCGGGCTTCCGCCCGTCGACCTACCGGGTGTTCGCCGACGGCGTCTTCCTGTTCACCCTCGAAGGGCAGGGCTGAGGCTAGGACGCCGTCCAGCCGGTGAGGCGGTCGACGGTGATCGTGATGACGGGGCCTTCGGGCGGATTCTCCCGGTACTGGCGGTAGCGGGCGGCGAGGAGGCGGGCGGGTCCGCGGACGCAGTCGGGGTCCTCGACGACGCGGGCGCGGCCGTCCGCGCGGACCCACCACAGGCGCGTCCAGTCGTCGTCGTAGTGGTCGGCGAGCAGCGCGACGTGCGGGTTCGCGCGGATGTTGGCCAGCCTGCGCAGGTCGCGGGTGCTTTTCGGCTTGTGGTCGACGGCGATGTGGACGGCGCCCCGGTGCAGCGCGAACGTCACCGGGACCAGGTGCGGGCGGCCGTCCTCCCCGACCGTCGCGAGGCGCGCGACGGGCGCGTCCGCGAGCAGGCGAAGCGCGTCGTCCACCGGCATCTTCGGCACACGCGCAGCGTGTCACACCGCGCGCCGGCGCGCCACGCCCGCCCGGACGCGTCAGTCCTGGAAGTCCGGCGGGCGGTTCTCCTTGCGCGCCTTGATCGACTCCTCGAAGTTCTGGGTGGTGAGGCGGACGAACAGCTGCCCGAGGCCCTCGTGGTTCATGTGGGCGTCGAGGCTGCCCGCGTCCAGGCCGCCCCACAGCATCCGCTTGGTCAGCTCGACGCCGGGGCGGCTGAACCCCGCGATGCGTTCGGCGAGGTCGAGGGACGCGTCGAGGAGTTCGCCGCCGGGGAGCACGCGGGAGACGAGGCCGATGCGCTCGGCTTCGGCGGCGTCGACGTCCCGTCCGGACAGCATGATCTCGAAGGCGCGGGAGGAGCCGATGGCGCGCGGCAGCAGGTAGCCGAGGCCCAGTTCGGCGGCGGTGAGGCCGTTGTTGATCCCGGCGGCGCGGAACACGGCGGTGTCGGCGGCGAGCCGGACGTCGGCGGCGACGCTCAGGCAGAACCCGCCGCCGATCGCCGGGCCGTTGACGGCGGCGATCACCGGCTGGTGGACGCGGCGCATCGCGCGGACGACGTCGTCGAGCAGCTCCATCGAGCGCAGCGCGATCGTCGACAGGGTGAGGCCGTCGATGTCGGGGGGCGGCCCCGGTGACTCCAGGTCGGCGCCGGAGCAGAAGCCGCGGCCCGCGCCGGTGATCACGACCGCCCGGGTGTCGTTGTCGCGGCTGGCCGCCTCCAGGGCCTCGCGGAACGGGACCATCACGTCGAACGCCATCGCGTTCATCCGCTCGGGCCGGTTGAGGGTGATCTGCGTGACGCGCTCGCGCGGCTTGCCGGTCAGGACGAGACCCATGGGACCCCTTTCGACGCGTACCTAGCAAGCGTTAGGTTACAAGCGGCGGGAACTCCGGCGGCGTCAGCCCCCGCTCGACGACCTTCGCCAGCTCGTCGTCCGTCAGCACCCGCGGCTCCCCGATCGTCTTCGCCCGGACGTACACGCCGCACAGCCACTCCAGCAGCCGCGCGTTCTCGAACGCCTCGTCCAGGTCGCCGCCGATCGCGACGCCGCCGTGGTTGGCCATCAGCGCGGCCCGCTTGCCGCCCGCCATGGCCGTCCGGACGTTCTCCGCCAGCTCGGGCGTCCCGTACGTCGCGTACTCGGCGACCTTCACGACGCCGCCCAGCAGCAGCGTGTTGTAGTGGATCGGCGGCAGCTCGGTCATGGTCGTCGCGACCACCGCGCCGTACGTCGAATGCGTGTGGACGATCGCCGCCGCGGGCGTCGCACCGTACAGCGCGAGGTGCATCGGCGTCTCCGACGACGGCGCCCGCTCCCCCTCGACGAGCCGCCCCGCGACGTCCACGACCGGACAGTCCCGCGGCCGCATCCGGTCGAGCATCATCCCGCCGGGCGTGACCGCCACCAGATCGCCCGAACGGACGCTGACATTGCCGGACGCGCCCGTCACCAGGCCCGTCTCGGCCAGCCTGCGGCCCACCGCGCACAGTGCGGCCCGCTCCTCCTCCAGCACCATGTGAACACCTCTCACTTTCACCGGTCGTCAGGGCGTACGCTACGGGCCTGACGATCATTAGGGAGCGCGGTTATGACCGTCGTCACGCTCGGCGCCCACATTCT
This sequence comes from Actinomadura sp. CNU-125, assembly GCF_001942465.1. Lineage (GTDB taxonomy): Bacteria > Actinomycetota > Actinomycetes > Streptosporangiales > Streptosporangiaceae > Spirillospora. The sequence continues at coordinate 6,338 of NZ_MKJY01000096.1, read as the reverse complement.
GGACGTGCTGGCACGCCCCGTCGAGGGCATCCCGGCCGGCCAGGACACGGTCGTCGTCGAGGAGATCCGGGCGACCGCCGCGGGCGCCGCCGCCGGGACCGCGGTGGCGCTGGCCAGGCTCGGCAACGAGGTCGTCTCGGTCGGCGCCATCGGCGACGACGACCTCGGCGACCTGCTCGTCGCGATCATGAACCGGAACCGGGTGGACGTCACCGGGCTCGTCCGCCGCACCGCCGACCAGACCAGCGCGTCCGTCCTGCCGATCCGCGGCGACGGCGGGCGCCCCAGCTTCCACGTCCCGGGCGCGAACCTGACGCTCACCCCCGCGGCCGTCGAACGCGGCCTGCTCGTCGCCGCGGACGCCGTCCACCTCGGCGGCCCCGACGTCACGTTCGGCCTGAACGACCCGGCGTTCTTCGCGATGCTCACCGCCGCGCGGGCCGGCGGCACGATCGTCACGATGGACCTGCTGTCGAACCTGCCCGACCTGCTCAAGGGCGCCGCCGCGTTCCTCCCGCACGTCGACCACGTCCTGCCGAACCTGGAGCAGGCCACCGCCATCACCGGCGAGACCGACCCGGAGAAGGCCGCGCTCGCCCTGCGCGCCGAAGGCCCCGCGTCCGTCGTCGTCACCATGGGCGGGGACGGCAGCCTGCTCGCGACCGCCCGCGGCGTGCGGCACCTGCCCGCGCTGCCCGTCGACGTCGTCGACACCACCGGATGCGGCGACGCGTACTGCGCGGGATTCGTCACCGCGCTCGTCCGGTCTCACGATGTGGACGAGGCCGCCCGGTGGGGGACGGCCGCCGCCGCGACCGTCGCCCAGGGGCTCGGCTCCGACGCGGGCCTCACCGACCTGGACGCGGTCCTGGCGCTGCTGGACTAGATCTTCTGCGCGCGGCCCTCCCAATACGGGTCGCGGAGCAGCCGCTTGTAGAGCTTGCCGGTCGGGGTGCGCGGCATCGCGTCGACGAAGTCGACCGACCGCGGCGCCTTGTACCCGGCCAGCTTGTCCCGCACGTGCGCGATCAGCTCGCCGGTGAGGGCGTCCGACGGCTCGAACCCGTCGCCGAGCTCCACCGCCGCCTTCACCTGCTCGCCGAACTCCTCGTCGGGAATGCCGAACACGGCGACGTCCCGGACCGCCGGATGGGTGATCAGCACGCCCTCGATCTCCGCCGGGTAGATGTTCACCCCGCCGCTGATGATCATGTCGATGGCCCGGTCGGCGAGGAACAGGTAACCGTCCTCGTCGAGGTAGCCGACGTCCCCGGTGGTGAACAGGCCGTCGGCACGATGGATCGAGCGGGTCTTCTCCTCGTCGCCCCAGTACTCGACGTCCTCGCCGCCGACGTACCGGAACCACAGCTTCCCGGCCTCCCCGGCCGCCGCGGGCTCGCCGTCCTCGCGCAGCACGTGCACCTCGGTCATCGGCAGCGGACGCCCCACGCTGCCCGGCCGCTCCAGCCACTCCCCCGCCGTGATCACGCTGTTCACCGCCGACTCCGTGGAGCCGTAGTACTCGTGCACGACCGGGCCGAACCACTCGATCATCCGGCGCTTGATCTCCGGCGAGCACGGCGCCGCGCCGTGCCACACCGACACGAGGCTCGACCCGTCGAACGCGGCGCGCACGTCCGGGTCCAGACGCAGCAACCGGACGAACTGGGTCGGCACCAGGTGCACGTTCGTGATCCGGTGCTCGTCGATCAGCCGGAGCGTCGCGGCGGCGTCGAAGTCGCGGCGCATCACCACCGAGCGGCCGCCCAGCAGGAACGCCTGCGACCACAGCCACTGCGCCGAGTGGTACACCGGCCCGACCAGCAAGGACCGGCCGCCCTCGGGTATCTGCAGGATCTCCCCGAACCCGTCCGCGACCAGCTTGGACGTCTCGATCGGCGCGCCCGCGCCCAGCTGCTTGCGCGACACCCCCTTCGGCCGTCCCGTCGTGCCGGACGTGTAGATCATCGGCGCGCCCATGCTCTGATCGGGCACCTCGCCCGCCGAACCGGACGCGACGAACTCCTCGTACGGGGCGAACCCGTCGATCGGACCGCCGATCGCGACGCGCGCGTCGAGCGCCGGCCCGTCCGCCCCCTCGCGGGCGACGCCGCCGAACGCGTCCTCGGAGAACAGGGCCCGCGCGCCCGAGTCCGCGAGGACGTACCGCAGCTCGTCGGCCGTCCAGTGCCAGTTGACCAGCACGAACCGCAGGCCGATGTGCCCGGCGGCGCACATCAGCTCGAAGTACTCGCGCCGGTTGCCCGAGTGGATCGCGATCGCGTCCCCCACCCCCAGCCCGAGCGCGCGCAGCGCGTGGGCGAGCCGGTCGGTCCGCTCGTTCAGTTCGCGCCAGCCGATGGACCCCCGTTCGTCGGTCAGCGCGGGCTCGTCGGGACGTGTCTCGGCGTACGGTCGGAGCAGAACGGCCATCGGCCACCTCCTGGGGACGCGACTCGGGTCACAGAATGCGATTCTAGAAACCGGTGCCCAGGAAAGACAGAGCAAAAAGCGTCGGCCTCCGCTCCGCTACGGCCGCCGCCGCATCCAAGCCCCACACGCCCCAAGCCACACCGCCACGACCGCCGCCGCGCAGTCACACGCCCTGACCCACGCCGCCACGACCGCCGCCGCGCCCAAGCAGCCACACTCCCCGAGCCGTGCCGCTACGGCCGTGGCCGTGGCCGTGCAAGAAACGCGCCTCGCGCAAGTCGCGGCGCTACGGCGCCCCTGTGTCCAAGCACCCAACGCGGCCCGAGCCGCTCCACTGCGGCCGCCGTCCTGCCGAGCAAGAAGCGCGTCCCGCGCAGTCGGGCCGGCCGCGCGGGTTGTTGGGGCGGGCTACCCCGTCGGGCGGCGTGGACCGGGGCTCATGAGGTTTGGACGAGGCCGGTGGTCAGGACGGCTTCGGCGGCGCTCACCAGTTGTTCGAGGCGGTAGACCTCGGTGCGGTGGAACGGCGGCGCCATCGTCCGGGCGACGACCAGCACGACCCTGCCCCCGGCGAGCGGGCAGATGGCGTACTCCACGCCGTCCGGCGCGGTGAACGCGCGCGGGCGCAGCGGGTCCAACGGCGGCAGGCCGCCCTGGGCCGTGCGGCCGAGGCTGGCGTGCGCGAGCACGGCCTCGCCGTCGGCGGTCGGCTCGGCGAGGCAGGCCCAGTCGGCGCTGAGCACGCCCGGGACGGCGTCCGCGAGGATCTGCGGGCCGCGGTCCGGGACGGCGGCGACCTGCCCGATCACGGCGGCGTCCGGGTGGACGCCGGCGGGTTCGACGGTCGGCCACACGCCGACGATCTCCACTCCGGGGACCGAGCCGAGGCCGTCCTGCAGCCGTTCGATCCCCGCACCGGCGGGCCAAGCCACGACGAAGTCGTCCAGTGCGCGCCCGTTGTCGCGTTCCAGCACGCACATCTGGACGACGTCGGCGCCGCCCGCGCCCAGCGTGCGCGCCACCTGGCCCAGCGATCCCGGGCGGTCGGGCAGTCTTACGCGTATCCGCAGCATCGCGGTCACCTCCTGTCCGCATTCGTCCATACGGGTGCTACGGACCCGTATCCCTCGTGTTACCCACCGATGAAGGGATCGAGCGGGAGACTCGGGAAGTTCGGTGCTGGAATGCCGGGTCGGGGTCAAACTAGAGTTCACGGAAGGTCAACTGCGCTCTATCGCCTCACCATTAAGGGTCACTGCAACGTGTCGAGCGACGGGGAAGAACCGGACGACGCGGCGTTCCGCGCCGAGGTCAGGGACGCCCTCGCGGGGCTGTCCGCGCGGCTCGACCGCGAGCACGAGCGGGCCGCGCACCGCGAGTCCGTCATCGACCGTCTCCACGAGGAGAACCAGCGGCTGCGGCGGGGCGAGCTGCACGCGATGCTGGAGCCGGTCCGGGTCGCGCTGTACCGGGTGCACGACCAGGCCCGGCGGCTGGCGACCGCGGACGCCGGCACGGCGGGCCTGCTGGACGCGCTGGCCGACGACGTCGCGGACGCGCTCGCCCGGCTCGGCGTCGAGCGGTTCCGGGCGGAGCCCGGCCAGCCCTACGACCCGTCCCGGCACCGGCCCGTCGCGGTCGCCGCGGTCGGGCCCGGACGGCACGACACCGTCGTCGAGGCGAGGTCGGACGGGTTCGAGGAGGGCGGCCGGGTGCTGCGCAAGGCGGCCGTCAGCGTGGGGCGCCACGAGGCGAACGGGGCGCCGGAACCGGCGGACGAGGCGGAAGAGATCGTCAGTTCCGGGTCAAGCCGCCACGGTGCGGCCGGGCCCGACGAGACCATGAACAACTCGACTCGGGACCGATAGGTGAGAGAGACATGGCCGTCTACGGCATCGACCTGGGAACCACGTACTCCTGCATCGCCGCGATCGACGACGTGGGGCGGCCCGCGGTCCTGCGGAACCTGGAAGGCACCGACACGACGCCGTCGGTCGTGTACTTCGAGAGCGGCGAGAACGTCGTGGTGGGCGCGACCGCGAAGGACACCGCGGTGCTGGAGCCCGCCAACGTCGTCAGCCTGATCAAGCGGGACATGGGACGGGACGTGACGCGGCCCATGCACGGGATCGACTTCACGCCCGAGGAGCTGTCGGCGTTCATCCTGCTGAAGCTCGCGACGGACGCGCGCACGACGACGGGCGAGGACGCGCGCGACGTCGTCGTGACGGTCCCGGCGTACTTCGGCGCGGCGGAGCGGGACGCGACGCGCAAGGCGGGACGGATCGCCGGGCTGAACGTGATCGACATCGTGTCGGAGCCGATCGCGGCGGCGATCAACTACGGGGTGCTGAACCCCGACGTGGACCGGACGATCCTGGTGTACGACCTCGGCGGCGGCACGTTCGACACGACGGTGATCACGCTGCGGGAGGGGCACATCGAGGTGGTGTGCACCGACGGCGACCACGAGCTGGGCGGCGCCGACTGGGACGCGCGGCTGGTGGAGCACCTGGCGGAGCGGTTCCGCGCGGAGCATCCGGGCGCGGGCGACCCGCTGGACGATCCGCAGACCGAGCAGCAGCTGCGGCGGGACGCCGAGGACGCGAAGAAGGCGCTGACGACGCGGACGGCGCACACCGTCCGGGTGATGCACGGCGGGCGCGTCGCGGCCGTCGAGGTGACGCGGGAGAAGCTGGAGGAGCTGACCAGGGACCTCCTCGACCGGACCGTGGAGATCACCGGGCGGACGCTGTCGGCGGCGGCCGACAAGGGCGTCCACGACTACGACGACCTGGTGCTGGTGGGCGGGTCGACGAAGATGCCGGTGGTGGCGGCGCGGCTGGAGACCGAGCTGGGCATCGTCCCCCGGCTGCAGGATCCCGACCTGGCGGTGGCGAAGGGCGCGGCGCTGTACGCGTTCGAGGAGACCTACCGGCGGCTGGTGCGGGAGGGCGCGGCGGAGCGCGCGGCGGACATGGCGATCCGGGCGGGGCTGTCGGCCGAGCAGCAGAAGCAGATCGCGGGACGGCGGATCCGGACGGTCGCGTCGCACGCGTTCGGGATCGTCGTGGTGGACCGCGACAGCGGCGACGAGAGCGTCGCGCAGCTGGTGCACGCGAACGACGAGCTGCCCGCGGCGAAGACCGAGGACTTCTTCACCGTCTACGACGACCAGACGTCGGCCGACATCCGGGTGATGGAGCAGGCCGGGAGCGTCGAGTCGCCGGAGCTCGGCGACAACAACGAGATCGCGACCGGGGAGATCCGGGTGCCGCCGGGCAAGAAGGCGGGCTGGCCGGTCGAGGTGACGTTCGCGCTCGACTCGTCCGGGCTGCTGAACGTGACGGCGGTGGAGAAGGAGACCGGCGAGCGGCTCGACCTGAAGGTCGACGTCGGCCGCATGTCGGAGGAGGAGGTCGAGCGTTCGCGGAAGGCCCTCTCCCGGGTCAGGGTGAGCTGAGGACCGGCGGCGCCGTGACGTTCGACGAGGAGTACCGGCGGGACGTGCTGGAGGCCGCGCGGGCCGCGGGCGACCGGCCGCCCGAGGACCTGCGCGCCGGTACGCGCTGCCCGACCCGCTGGACCCCGACGCCGTCGCGGCGCGCGTCCGGGAGGTGCGGCAGTGCTGGCGGCGGGCGCGCGGGCAGCTGAAGTACCGGACGCTGGTCGACCGGTTGGAGGCCGAGCACCGGACGCTCGCGCGCTGTTCGCCGCGCCGAGCGCGGCGACTGCGGGGGCTCGCGGACCGGCTGCACGGCGGGACGGAGCGGGCGCAGCGGCGCCGGGCGGGGACGCGGGCGCGGCTGGTGGACGCGGCGGGCGCGCGCGGCTGGTGACGCCCGGCGAGGTCGCGCGATCGCGCGGGCGGGGGCGATGACGGCGGACGAGCTGGCGCGGCTGGC
>NZ_MKJY01000095.1 GCF_001942465.1 Actinomadura sp. CNU-125 | reverse complement strand
ACTCGGCGGCGGCGACGGCCGCGGCCAGCGGTGGCGAGCGCCGCGACGAGCAGCGGGAACGGGCCGACCACCAGGTCGAGGTTCGGGGGCAGCGCGCCGAGGCGTGGAACCGGTCGCGCAGCCAGAACGCCAGCGGCAGGCCGCACGCGGCGCCGAGCGGGGCGGCGACGAGCCCGACCAGCAGCGCCTCGCGGCCGATCAGCCGGCGGACCTGCCGGGGCGTGGCGGCGACCGCGCGCAGCAGCGCGATCTCCCGTTCCCGCTGCCGCACCGACAGCGCGAACGTCCCGGACACGACGAGGACGGCGACGAGCAGGGACGTCCCGCCGAGCGCGCCGCCCATGCTGATCAGGTCGATGCGGGCGTCCTCGGCCCCGAGGAACTCCACCTTGCCCCGGTCCGTCCCGGTGTGGACGTCGCGGACGTGCCGCGCACCGCGTCCCGCACGGCCCGTTCGGGCCCCCACACTCCGACGGCCGCGACCATGCCGTCCCGTCCGGCGAGGCCGCGGGCCCGCTCGGTGGAGAAGAACAGCGCCGCCTGGTGGTCGAGGGACTGCGCGGTGACGCCGACGACGCGGTAGGTCCCGTCCGTCGTGGACGAGACGCGCGCGTCCGAGCCGACGCGCAGGCCGTTCGCGCGGGCGGTCCCGGCGTCGACGACGATCTCGCCGGGCGCGGCGGGCGCGCGCCCGTCCCGGAGGGTGAAGGGGGTGAGCGCGGCCGATTCCCAGCCGTGCCCCCACGACTCGCCGTCCGGGTCGCCGATCGACGCGGGGAAGACGACCTCGGCGACCGCCTCGCGCACGCCGGGCGCGGCGGCGACCTTCTCCGCGACCGACGCGGGCAGCCAGGCGCGCTCCGCGATCGCCTTCGACTTGCGCTTCTCCTTCCCCTTCTTGTGCTCGGTCTGGTGGACGAACTGGTCGCCGGAGACGACGACCGGCGCGCCCGCGTACCGTTCCGGCTCGACCGAGCCGCGCAGGCCGGTGTCGAGCAGGACGCCGCAGGCGCAGACGAGCGCGGCGGCGCACAGCAGCGCGGCGAAGGCCCCGGCGAACCCGGCCTTGCGGTGCCGGAGCGTGGCGAGTGCGATCCCGAGCATCACTTCCACGCCCCCAGCCGGGTCAATGCGGGCGGCGACGCGGTCGCTGGTCGGGTCGTCGAGCCGGTCGACGATCCGGCCGTCCGCGAGGAACACCACCGTGTCGGCGTAGGACGCCGCGACCGGGTCGTGCGTGACGACGACGACCGTCTGCCCCATGCCGTCCACCGCCTCCCGCAGCAGGACGAGCACGTCGCGTGCCGTCATCGTGTCGAGGGCGCCGGTGGGTTCGTCGCCGAACAGCACCTCGGGCCGGGTCACCAGGGCGCGGGCGATCGCGACGCGCTGCTGCTGGCCGCCCGACAGCTCGGCGGGCCGGTGCCGGGTGCGGTCGGCGAGGCCGACCCGGTCGATCACGTCCCGCAGCCAGGCCCGGTCCGGGCGGGCGCCGGCGAGCCGCAGCGGGAGGGTGATGTTCTGCTCGACGGTCAGCGACGGCACCAGGTTGAACGCCTGGAACACGAACCCGACGCGTTTCCTGCGCAGCTCGGTCAGTTTCGTCTCGCTCATCGACGACAGTTCCGTGCCGCCGAGCCGGACGCTCCCGGACGTGGGGGTGTCGAGGCCCGCCGCGCAGTGCAGGAACGTGCTCTTGCCGGAGCCGGACGGCCCCATGATCGCGGTGAACCGGCCGCGCGGGAGCTCCGCCGTCACCTCCCGCAGCGCCGCGACGGCGCTCCCGTTCCGCCCGTAGACCTTGCTCACCGTGTCCATCCGAACCGCTGTCTCCATGCCCATAAGTCTTCTGAGCTGGGGGTTCACGGGCCAGAGACGTGCTCACCGGACACCCGTGATCTCGTCATGGGTCGAGCCGTGACATCTTCCGCCTGGTACACCTAAAGGGTGATCAAGGTGCTTCTGGCGGACGACCACCACGTCGTGCGCAGCGCCCTGTCCGCCCTGCTGAACCTGGAGCCCGACCTGACGGTGGTCGCCGAGGTCGACCGCGGCGACGAGGTGCTCCCGGCGGCGGCGCGGACCGGGCCCGACGTCGCCGTCCTCGACATCGACATGCCGGGCATGGACGGGCTGGCCGCCGCCGCGGCCCTGCACGACGCCGCGCCCGCCACCGCGACGCTCGTCCTGACCGGGCACGGCAAGCCGGGGCACCTGCGCCGGGCGCTGACCGCGCACGTGCGGGGGTTCCTGCTGAAGACGGCGCCGCCGGAGGAACTCGCGGACGGCATCCGCAAGGTCGCGGCCGGGGAACGCGTCCTCGATCCGCGGCTCGCGCTGACCGCGTGGGACCTGGCCGACAACCCGCTCACCCCGCGCGAGACGGACGTGCTGCGGGCGGCGGCGGAGGGCGCGGAGGCGACCGAGATCGCCGCGCGGCTGCACCTGTCGGCCGGGACGGTCCGCAACTACCTGACGTCGGTCGTCAGCAAGCTGAACGCGCGCAGCCGGACGGACGCGGCGCGCATAGCCCGCGAAGCGGGCTGGCTCTAGGCCGCCGTATCGATGGTCGCTTCCAGCCGGAAGCGGCCTTCGCCGTCGGCGCGCGCGCTGAGCGTTCCCTGGTGTGAGGCCAGGCGGGTCGTCAGGTTGCCCAGGCCGGAGCCGGGCGGCGTGCGGGGCGCGCGCGGGTCGAGGCCGTCGTTCTCCACGACGAGCCGCACCGCGGCGCCGTCCCGCGTCGTGGCGATGGCGCAGTTCCGGGCGGCGCTGTGGCGCAGCACGTTCGTCACCGCCTCCCGCAGGACGGTCCCCAGCACGGCCGACACCGCCGCGTCCAGGTCCCCGTGGCGCAGGTCGGTCTCGACGTCCACGCCCGCCGCCGCCAGGACGGAACGGGCGCCGCGCACCTCCCCGTCGAGGGTCAGCTCGGCGCCGCCGCCCACGGCCGCCCGCAGGTCGGACCGCGCCCGCTCCGCCATGCCGACGACCTCGGCCAGCTCCGCCCGCGCCCGCGCGGGGTCGGCGGCCGCCAGCCGCCGGGCCAGCTCGCACTTCAGCAGGATCGCGGCGAGGCTGTGCCCGAGCAGGTCGTGCAGGTCGCGGGCGGCCCGCAGCCGCTCCTGGACGGTCGCCGCCCGCGCGAGCTCCTCCCCCGCCGTGCGCAGGTCGCGCTCCAGCCGCGCCAGCTTGACCAGCCCGTACACGACGAGGCCGGACACCAGCGTGCTGATCACGTAGTTGACGGCGGCGGCCGTGCCCTGCCCGAGCAGGTGCGCGCCGGCCCCGGCGGCGGCCATCGTCAGCGCCACCGGCGGGACGCCGCGCGCAGCGGCAGCGCGACCAGCAGGACGCCCGCGAGGAGCCCGGTCACGCCCAGCCCGAGCGTCGCGGCCGGTCCGGGCCACGCCGCGCTCCAGGAGATCTGCAGCAGGGCCTTCGCGGCGAAGGCCGCGAGGACGGCCGCCAGCAGCGCGACCGACATCCGGTAGGCCGTCCGGTCCGGCGGGCGCACCGGCCGCGCGGCCGCCGTCACGGCCGCCTCGACCGTGAACCGCCCGTCCGCGCCGAGCCCGGCGGCGAACGCGCCGCCCGCCGACCGGACGCGTTCCGCAGCGGGTTCGAGCGCCTTCGCGCCCTGCGCGGCGGTCCGGACGCCGTCGTTGGACACGCGCAGCCGCACCAGCCCGCCGTCCTCGGACGTCTCGATGACGCACCGTTCCGCGCGTCCCTCGCGGACGACGTCGGTGACCGCCTCGCGCAGGACGAGCGCCAGCAGCGCCCCGGCGGGCCCGAGGGGTTCGCGGTGGCCGCCGTGCACGTCCGTCCGGACGTCCGCCGCTTCGAGCAGCGCGCGCGCCGCCGCCACCTCGGGGGCGAGGGACATGCTGCGGAAGTCGGCCGCCGCCGCGCGGGCGTCGTTCAGCGCCCGCCGGGCGACGGTGAGGACGCCGTCGATCTCCGCGGGCCGGTCGAGGGCGCGGCGGCTGCCCTCCGTCACGGCCGTCAGCCCCTCGCCGAGGCCCCGGTTCAGCTCGGCGCGATCCGCAGCCGCTCCCGCTCGACGGCCGCCATCGTGAGCGGCAGGCGCGCGGCCGCCGTGTCGTCGACGCGCTCGGCCAGCCGGACGAGCCCGTAGCCGACGAGGCCCATCAGCGTGACGGTGATCGCGCCGTCGGCGGCGGCGGACGCGCCGTCCCGTCCGGCCTCGATCGCGGCGGCGCCCGCCACCAGCGGGAGGGCCCGGACGACCGAACGGCGGTCCCGCCGGCCGTCCACGAGCGGCAGCGCGGCGGCGACGAACCCGAGGACGCCGACCGACGTCCCGGCGACGACCGCGGCGGACGCGAGGGCCGCCTGGCCGACGACCGTCCAGGGGCCGCGCCACCGCGCCGCGCCCGGCACGACCCACACCAGCCCGGCGGCGAGCACGCCGGTGATCAGCACGATCACGGCGCCGCGACGACCGGGCCGTCGGTCCGCGTCGGTGCCGCGAGTACGTACACCCCGGCGAACGCGGCCATGACGGAGCCCGCGATGAGCCGTGCCCGCGCCCCTTCGGACACCCGGAACCTCCTGATTCGCCCGCCCCGCAGCAGTCTCCCACGGTCCTCCGATTGACAGAAGCCCTCTTTTGAGAGTTACTCTCATTTTCGAGAGACATCCAACTGAGATGGAGTGTCATGGAAGTGGGATACGCCCGCCGCTGGCTCGGACTGGCGGCACTCGCGCTGAGCATGCTGGCGCTCGGCTTCGACATGACGATCCTCAACGTCGCGCTCACCACGCTGTCGGAGGAACTGGACGCGGGCACGCGCTCGCTGCAGTGGAGTCGTCGCTCCTACCTGCGCTCGTCTTCGCCGCACTGCTGCTCCCGGCGGGCCTGCTCGGCGACCGCTTCGGCCGCAAGTGGCTGCTCGTCGCCGGGCTCGCGATCTTCGGCCTCGCATCGCTCGCCGGGGCGTTCGCCGACGGGACGGGCGGGGTCATCGCCGCGCGGGCCTTCATGGGCCTCGGCGCGGCGATCGCGATGCCGCTGTCCATGTCGATGATCCCGGCGATCTTCCCGCCGGAGGAGCGCACCCGGGCCGTCGCGATCTGGTCGGCGTCCACCGCGCTCGGGCTGCCGCTCGGGCCGCTGCTCGGCGGCTGGCTGCTGGAGAACTTCTGGTGGGGCTCGATCTTCCTGATCAACGTGCCGGTGGTCGTCGTCGGCGGCCTCGCCATCGCCCTGCTGCTGCCCGAGACCCGCGACCCGGCCGCCCCGCGCGTGGACGGCGTCGGCGCGCTGCTGTCGATGGGCGGGCTCGTCGCCCTGGTGTTCGGCGTCATCGAGGCGCCGGTGCACGGCTGGGGCGCCCCGCCGGTCGTCGGCGCGTTCGTCCTCGCGGCCGTCCTGATCACCGGGTTCGCCTACTGGGAGGGGCGGGTCCGGGACCCGATGATCGACCTGCGGCTGCTGCGCGACGCCCGGTTCGGGTGGGCCCTCGTCGCGGCCGTCGCGGCGAACGTCGTGATGGGCGGCGCGCTGTTCGTCCTGCCCCAGTTCCTGGAGGCCGTCCAGGGCAACGACGCGTTCGGCACCGGGCTGCGGCTCGTCCCGCTGCTGCTCGGCCTCATGGCGGGCGGGCTCGCCACCGACCGGGTCGCGCCGCGCACCGGGCACAAACCGCTCATCGTGGCCGGGCTCGGCGTGCTCGCGGCCGGGCTCGGCTGGGGCGCGCTCACCGGCGCCGGAACCGGATACGCGGCGGTCTGGCCGTGGCTGACCGTGACGGGCCTCGGCCTCGGGCTGGCGCTGATCCCCGCCATGGACGCGCTCCTGTCCGCCCTGCCCCCGGACCAGGCCGGACGGGGATCCGGGCTGGTGCAGACGCTCCGGCAGACCGGCGCGACGCTCGGTGTCGCCGGGCTCGGCAGCCTGCTGTCGGCCGTCTACCGCGACGAGGTCCGGGCCGACGGGCTGCCGCCCGAGGCCGCCGACGCCGCCCGCGACTCGGTCGGCGGCGGCGCCGTCGCCGCCGCCGACCGGCTCGGCGACCCCGCACTGCTCGCGTCGGCCCGCGACGCCTACGCGTCCGGGATGGACGTCGTGCTGCTCGCGTGCGCGGCGGGCGCGCTCGGCACCGCCGTCCTGCTGTGGCGGTTCCTGCCGGGCGGGACGGCCGCGCCGGGTGCGGCCCCCGGCGGGGATGCCGCAGAATCGACGCATGAGCACGTCGCCTCCTGAGCATGCCGCCCAACGACTGAACGACCGGTTCGACCGGCTGCCGCTGCGGGAGCGCAAGAAGCTGAAGACCCGGAGGGCGATCCAGGAGCACGCCCTCCGGCTTTTCACCGAGCAGGGCTACGACGCGACGACCGTCGAGCAGATCGCGGCGGCGGCGGAGATCTCGCCGAGCACGTTCTTCCGCTACTTCCCCACCAAGGAAGACGTCGTGCTCACCGACGAGTACGACCCGATCATGGCGGACGTGTTCCGCCGCCAGCCCGCCGAACTGTCCCCGCTGGAGGCGTTCCGCGCCGTCATGGCCGACCTCCTTCCCGAGGTGGTCGGCGACGACGCCGCCACCCTGTACGCGCGGATGCGGCTCATCGAGGGCGTCCCCGCGCTCCGTGCCCGGATGCTCGAATCGATGAGCGCGGGCACGCACCTCGTCCTGCGGGACATCATCGCCGAACGCACCGGACGCACCGCCGACGATCCCGAGGTCCAGGCGTTCTGCTGGGCCGTCCTGGGCGTCCTGCAAGCGGCGCTGTACCACTGGCTGGACGGCGACGCCGCGTACGCGGACCTCCCGGCCCTCATCGACCGGAACCTGGAGTTCCTCGGCCGCGGCTGCCCCCTCTGACCCGCGGGCGCCGGAGGCCGGTCTCCGTCAGCCGATGCTGGCGGCGATCCCGTCGGCGACCTGCTTGGCGCGCTGCGGGTTCACCCGCACGGCGCCCTTCATGTTGTTGGTGTAGACGTTCTGGACCTGGACGACCGTGCCCCGGCGCGGCGCCGCGATCATCTTGCCGTCGCCGATGTAGAGCGCGATGTGCGAGATGTAGCCCGGGGCGGTCGGGTCGTTCGCCCAGATGAGCATGTCGCCCGGCTCGGCCTTCTCGTACGGGATGACCCATCCGGCGCGGGCCTGGTCTGCGGCGACGCGCGGCAGCGTGATGCCCGCGCGGGCGAACGCGTACTGCATGAGCCCGGAGCAGTCGTAGCCGCCCTCGGCCTCGGACTCGCCGCCCCACACGTACGGCCAGCCGCGCCGGCTCGCGGCCGCCTTGATGACCGTCCGCACCTGCTCGGCCGTCATGACCTCGCCGTTGGACTCCGGCACCGACCCGGCCGACGGCGTCTCCAGCTCGGGCGTGACCGGGACGGCCTTGCTGCCCTTCGGCAGCCCCTTCTTCAGCTTCTTGATGACGCCTTCGGCTCGGTCTTCGGGACGCTGATCAGCATCGCGTTGCCGGTGGGCACGCCGAGCTTCTGCGCGGCCTCGCGGGAGATGACGGCGTCGACCGATGCCCATCGTCGCGTACGCGCCGACGCGCATCGTCTGCTGCACCTTCTGCCCGCCGACCGGAACCTCGCTGCCGAGTTTGACGCCGCCGTCGTTGCCCATCGTGAACGAGATCGCAACGTCGCCGCCCGCGATGTTGCGCCACAGCGCGTCCGACTTCGCCGTCGGCTCGGGCGTGTAGTTGCGGAACGTGGACGGGTTCACGCCGAGCACCCCGACGCGCTCGCCCGCGACCATGCCCTCGACGCGTCGACGACCTCGACGCCCGCGACCCCCTTGGCCCCGCGGACCTTCTGCACCAGCGCCGGGGAGAGCGTGGCTGGCGCGGCGACCAGCACGTGCGGTTCGAGGCGCTTGCCGAGCGGCGCGACGGCCTGCGGCGACAGATCGGCGAAGCTGCCGGCCGCGGCGACGTAGTTCGCGCGGGCGGGCGTCACGGGCGCCGGTTCGGCGGCGGGCCCGCCCCGCACCAGCAGCACCGTGACGTTGACGCCCAGCGTCGCCGCGACCGAAACGCCGATGATCGTCGGTAGCACCCGGCGGTTCGGCTTTCGCACTGGCACGCTCCTCGTCGGTCGGGCTCCACGGCTCCGATCTGCACCCCGGGCCCGCACGGGCGGTCCGCGGTCCAGATACCCGGCCCGTCGCCGGCCACCCTCGTCCGTTCGTCCCCATCGGGTAGAACCCCGATATTGCTACCCATAGGTAACACCAAGGCAGCATGAGATCAACGCCACGTTCCCACAAAGTGGACGGTTACTTCAACAGCGACCCAGCACCTCTCATGCACGCCACGAGGTTGCCACATAACCGAGAGTAAGCACCGAAAGCGGGCCGACAAGTCCATGCAAATTTGTCTTTACATTTTAAACTAGGACAAATTGCCTAGAAGGGAAATATCAAATGTTCCCTCTGAAGGGCCACCCGAATTTCAATCCCCAACCGACAATGTGATGGTATTTTGTTGGGATGAAACTGGTCGTACAAGTTAAGTTGCTTCCCGATGTCGCCACCGAGGCCGCGTTGCGGGAGACATTGCAACTGTGCAACCAGGCCGCCGACCATGTCTCCCGCCGGGCCCATCAGTCCAATGTGAAGACCAAAGCAGCCCTCCAGCGGCTGGTCTACAGAGAAGTAAAGGGAATGGGGCTGTCCGCACAGCCCGCGATCCACTGCGTGCGCAAGGTCGCAGAAGCCTATGCCGCGTCGGCCGATGAACCGAGCACCGCACGCCACGGACGGCGCCCCCCTCGTCCCCTCAGGGCACCGGTGCGATTTCGCAAGGACGCCGCTCAGCCGTTCGACGACCGCTGCCTTTCGTGGCGGCTCGATGCGTGCACCGTGTCGATCTGGACGGTGCGGGGCCGGATGAAGAACATCCGGTTCGCGTGCTCGACCGAGCAACTGAGCCTGCTCAGGCACCATCGGCGCGGCGAGTCCGACCTGGTCTGGCGTAATGACTCGTTCTACCTCTACGCCACCTGCGAGGTCCCAGAAGCCGATGAGTACCGTCCGGACGGCTTTCTGGGTGTCGACCTGGGGATCGCCAACATCGCCACCGCTTCCGATGGCCACCGGCACTCTGGTCGTCAACTGAACCAGACCCGGCACCGCAACCGCCGACTACGCAGCAAACTCCAGAAGAAGGGCACAAAGTCTGCCAAACGTCTCCTGCGGAAACTCTCCAGCCGCGAGGCTCGCTTCGCTGCCGACACCAACCATCGCATCTCCGCCCACGTCGTGACCGAGGCTCAACGCACCTCGCGCGGAATCGCCCTCGAAGACCTCACGGGTATCCGCGAGAGGGTACGGCTACGCAAGCCCCAGCGGGTCACACTGCATTCGTGGAGCTATGCCCAACTCGGTTCATTCATCGCTTACAAGGCTAAACGTGCGGGAGTCCCGGTGGTGTATGTGGACCCACGCCACACCTCTCAGGGGTGTTCGGCATGCGGTCACGTCGACAAGAGGAACCGGCCCTCCCAAGCCGCCTTTCGATGTACGTCATGCGGCTTCGCTGAGCACGCCGACGTCAACGCAGCTCGCAACATCGCCGCACGCGGCGCCGCGAGCTGGGCAGTGAGTCACGCTGCCGACGACGCGGACTGACCCGCACTCGCCATGTGCGGGTCAGAGCTGCGAGCCCGGTCCCTTAGGGGCCTGGAAGCTGACTTGGCCGCGGAGTTCGCGTCTCAGGTCGTCCGTGGACGTCACGGGCAGCCGGCAGACGAACCCGCGGCACACGTACGCGGCCGGTGCGCCGTCCACGGGGAGGCGGCCCTCCAGGAGCGGCACCTCGTCCTGACCCGGCTCCCCCACGCTGACGACCGCGCCCGGCGCGACCGTCAGCAGCGCGGTGCGGTGCAGGGCGCGGGTGCGCGAGTCGTCCCGGTCGCCGATCACCGCGATCTCCACCGGGCCCGTCGCGTGCGCCTCCGCCACCGCCAGGCCCCAACCGGCGAACCGCGCGTGCTTCGCCGCGAGCGCCGCCGCCGGGGCCAGCGCCCGCTCCGCCGACTGCCGGTGCCAGTCCGAGCCGGTCAGCGCGCCGAACGTCAGCAGCGCGCCCGCCGCCGCGAACTGCCCGGACGGCGTCGCGTTGTCGGTCGGGTCCTGCGGGCGCCGGAACAGCCGCTCCGCGTCGTCCGCGGTGTCGTAGAAGCCGCCGTCCCCGTCGGAGAACCGCTCCAGGACGGTGTTCAGCAACTCCCCCGCGAGCCGCATCTGCCCGGGGTCCCCGGTGAGACCGAGTGGAGCGCGAGCAGCCCCTCGGCCACGTCGGCGTAGTCCTCCAGGACGCCCGCGTTCGCGCCCGCCGCGCCGCCGCGCGAGGTCCGCACGAGCCGTCCGTCCCGCTCGTGGACGTCGGTCAGCAGCGCGACGATCTCCTCCGCCGATCTGACCAGATCCGGCCGGTCGAACATCGCCCCGCACTCGGCGAGCGCCGCGACCGCCAGCCCGTTCCACGCCGCGACGACCTTGTCGTCGCGGGCCGGGGGGATCCGCCGCGACCGCGCCTGCAGCAGCGCCGTCCGGATCCGGCCGTACCGCTCGGCGTCGTCCGGGTCCGCCAGGAGCTGCAGGACGGACGTGCCGTGCTCGAACGTGCCCGTCACCTCGAACAGGCCCGCGGCGTACGCGCCGTCGTCGTCCCCGAGCACCTCCCGCAGCTGCGCGGGCGTCCACACGTAGTACTTGCCCTCGACGCCCTCGCTGTCGGCGTCCAGCGCGGACGCGAGACCGCCCTCGGGGGTGCGCAGGTCGCGCAGCATCCAGTCGCACGTCTCCAGCGCGATCCGGCGCGCGAACGGCGAGCCCGTCAGCCGCCACCAGTGCGCGTACACCCGCGCGAGCAGCGCGTTGTCGTACAGCATCTTCTCGAAGTGCGGGACGACCCACGCCGCGTCCACCGAATACCGTGCGAACCCGCCGCCGAGCTGGTCGTACAGGCCGCCGCGGGCCATCGCCTCCAGGGTGTGGCCCGCCATCGCGAGGGCCTGCGCGTCGCCCGTCCGGGCGTGGTGGCGCAGCAGGAACTCCAGCGCCATCGACGGCGGGAACTTCGGCGCCCCGCCGAACCCGCCGCGCGCCGCGTCGTAGGACCCGGCGAGCACCTGCACGGCGTGCGCGAGCCGGTCGTCGTCCGGCGCCGCGCCGTCCCCGGCGAGCCCGGAACCGCCGGACGTCAGCGCCTCCACGACCTTGCGTCCCTGCCCGACGACCTCGTCGCGCTGCTCCGTCCACGCCTTGTGGACGGCCTGCAGCAGCGACCGGAACTGCGTGCGCGGGAAATAGGTGCCGCAGTAGAACGGATGCCCGTCGGGGGTCGCGAACACCGTCATCGGCCAGCCGCCCTGGCCGGTCATGGCCTGCGTCGCCTCCATGTAGACGGCGTCGACGTCGGGCCGTTCCTCCCGGTCGACCTTGACGTTGACGAACAGTTCGTTCATCAGCCGCGCCGTCTCGTCGTCCTCGAAGGACTCGTGGGCCATCACGTGACACCAGTGGCACGCGGCGTACCCGACGGAAATGAGAATCGGCACGTTCCGCTCTCTGGCCTCGGCGAAGGCACCGTCGGACCACTCCCGCCAATCCACCGGATTGTCGGCGTGCTGCAGCAGGTACGGGCTGGTCGCGTCCTTGAGCCGGTTCATGCCCACGATCCTGCCCGATCCGGCCATGTCCTCACTCCCCGCCGAGGCCCTCCACGGCGGTTTCGACGGCGCGGTGGAACGTCGGATAGGCGTAGATCATCTCGCGCAGCGCGGTGACCTTGGCCTCGGTGTGGACGGCGACCGACAGCGCGCCGAGAATTTCCCCGCCGGACGGTCCGGCGGTGGTGGCGCCCACGAGCACGCCCCACTCGATGTTCTCGACCAGCTTGATGAACCCGTCGTTCCCCGACTTGTGGATCCACCCGCGCGGGGACTCCCGCAGATCCACGATCGACGTCCGGACCGGCAGGTTCTGGTCGCGGGCCTGCGCCTCCGTCAGCCCCACCGCGCCGATCTCCGGGTCGGTGAACGTCACCCGCGGCACCGCCCGGTACGACGCCGGGGAGCCCTCCTCGCCGAGGACGTCGCGGACCGCGATCGCCGCCTGGTACATCGACACGTGCGTGAACTGGCCCTTGCCGGTGATGTCGCCGATCGCCCACACCCCGTCGGCCGCCCGCATGTTGCCGTCCACCGGCACCGCGCGCGCGTCCTCGTCCAGTCCGACGTGGTCGAGGCCGAGCCCCTTCAGGTTGGGCCGCCGCCCGGTCGCGACGAGCAGCCGGTCGGCCACGAGGGTCTCGCCGCCCGCGTGCAGGGCGAACTCGCCGTCCCGGTGCGTGACGCGGTCGGCCTGCAGGCCCGTCCGGACGCCGATGCCCTCCCGCTCGAACACCCGGCGGAGCAGCTCGCCCGACTCCGGTTCCTCGCCCGGCAGCAGCCGCCCGGACGCCTCCACGATCGTCACCCGGGTGCCGAACCGGGAGAACACCTGCGCCAGCTCCACCCCGACGACCCCGCCGCCGAGGACGATCATCGACGCGGGCACCTCCGTGGCCTGCACCGCCTCCCGGTTCGTCCAGTACGGGGTCCCGTCGAGCCCGTCGATCGGCGGCGCCGCGGGCGACGTGCCGGTGTTGAGCAGGATGCCGCGCCGGGCCCGGAACGTCCGCCCGTCGACGGTCGCCTCCCGCGGCGCGGTGATCCGGCCGCGCCCCCGCACCAACTCGACGCCCTTGCCGGTGAGGCGGTCGGCGGCGACCGTGTCGTCCCACGAGTCGGTCGCCTCGTCGCGGTTCCGGGCCGCGACCGGCGTCCAGTCCGGCCGCACCTCGGCCTCCCCGGCCATCCCGGGGATCCGCTCGCCGTCGGCCACCAGCCCCGCGGCCCGCACCATCATCTTCGTCGGGACGCACGCGTAGTACGGGCATTCGCCGCCGACCAGCCGCGACTCGGCCGCGACGACCGACAGCCCCGCCTCGGCGAGCCGCCCCGCCGCGTCCTCGCCGCCCGGACCCAGCCCGATGACGACGACGTCTGCTTCCTCAGCCATGATCGGTTCCTGCCCACGATCCGCCGCGTCACCCCCGCGGGCGCCCCGGCTGCGCCCCGGCGGCCGTCCCGGCGGCGCGCCGCCGCGTCACGTCTTGCGGCGCGGCGGCATCGAGACCCGGTCGAGGTCGTGCACGAGGGCGATCTCCCCGTCGAACACGGCCGCCGCCTCGTCCCGGAACCGGTGCTCCTCGTCGGCCCGGTACCGCTCGGAGAAGTGGGTGAGCACGAGGGTCCGCACGCCCGCGTCCGCCGCGGCCTTGCCCGCCTGCGCCGCCGTCAGGTGCCCGTACTCGGCGGCGAGCCCCGCGTCCGCGTCCAGGAACGTCGACTCGATGACGAGCATGTCGACGCCCTCGGCCAGCTCGCCGACCCCGTCGCACATCCGGGTGTCCATCACGAACGCGACCTTCTGCCCCGGACGCCGCACGCTGCACTCGTCGAGCGTCACCGTCGTCCCGTCCGCCCCGGTCACGTGCCCGTCCGCCTGCAGCCGCCGCACGTCCGGGCCCCGGACGCCGCGCGCGGCGAGCCGCTCGGGGAGCATCGTCACCCCGTCGGGTTCCGCCAGCCGGTAGCCGTACGCCTCGACGGGGTGCGACAGCCGCCGCGCGACGAGCGTGAACGGCGCGTCCCCGGTGTCGAGGACGGCCCGGTCGCCCGCCACCGGCCGTTCGCGGATCACGTCGGTGTCCCGGAAGACGGACGCGTGCCGCAGCCGCTCCCAGTACCGTGCGCCGCTCGCCGGGAACGCCGCGTCCACCGGATGCTCGACGCCGTCGCGCGCGATGCGCTGCACCACGCCGGGCACCCCGAGGCAGTGGTCGCCGTGGAAGTGCGTCACGCAGATCCACGTGACGTCGTGCGCCGACAGCCCGGCGCGCGTCATCTGCCGCTGCGTGCCCTCACCGGGGTCGAACAGCAGGCCATGGCCGTCCCATCGCAGCAGGTAGCCGTTGTGGTTGCGGGTCTTGGTGGGCACGGCGCTGGCGGACCCCAGCACGGTCAGATCGCGGGCGGACATCTACCCATGGTGCCGGTCCGCACCGCCCGTAAGCACCCGGTTATCCTGGCCGCCCGTCGACGAGAGGGAGCCCCCACAATGGCCGGTGGCAAGCGCGACAAGATCAAGATGACGCCGGACGAGACCGCGTCCTACCTCGCGGACAACTTCAAGGTGCAGGTCGCCACCATCAACAAGGACGGCAGCCCGCACCTGGTCACGATGTTCTACGCGCTCCTCGACGGCAAGATCGCCTTCACGACGTACAAGTCGTCCCAGAAGGTGGTGAACCTGCGCCGCAACCCCGCCATGACGTGCCTCGTCGAGGACGGCGTCGAGTACAACGAGCTGCGCGGCGCGCAGCTTGCCGGGCGCGGCCTCGTCATCGAGGACCGCGCGGAGCTGATGAAGGTCGGCCGCGTCGTCGGCTCCCGGATGGCGGGCCTGCCCGTCCCGGCCGTCGGCGAACCCATCGACCCCGCGATGGAGGCCGGCATCGAGCAGGCGATGTCCAAGCGCGTCCTCGTGGTGATGGACCCGACCGAGATCGTCAGCTGGGACCACGGGAAGCACTGACGTCCTCGCCGCCCCCGGTCCGGGCGCGCAGTTCGGCTTCGGCTTCCAGCGCCGTGGTCTCGGCGGTCCGGTCGCCGCGCTGCCGGGCGGCTTCGGCCAGGTGCGCGTACGCGTCGGCCTGCAGGTCGGGGGCGTCCAGTGCCCGCATGGCCTCCAGGGCCTGGCCGAAGAAGTTCACCGCGGCGACCGGGCGGCGGGCGCGCAGGTACGCCTCGCCGAGGCCGAGCAGCGCGCGGCCCCGCCCGTACTCGTCCGGTTCGGGGAGGGCCGCGAACTCCTCGGGCAGCGGCCCGAGGAGTTCCATCGCGCGGTCGAGGTCCCCGGCGGCGGTCAGTGCGCGGCCGAGGTCGTATCGGGCCAGCAGGACGGCGCGGTGACCGCCGTCGCGGTCGGCGTCGCGCTCGGCGTTCCGCAGGGCCTCTTCGAGGGTCTCGACGGCCTCGGCGCGGCGTTCGCGTTCGAGCAGCGCGAGGCCCTGCTCCGCGAGGCCGGTGCCGGGCGCGCCGGTCAGGTAGTGGTCGAGGACGCGGCGGAGCGCGGCGTCCCGCTCGTCCGGATCGTCCGTCGTCTCGGCGAGTTCGGCGGCCCGCACCCGGACGGGCCCGGGCAGCGTGAACCGGCCGCCGCCCGCGTCGTCGGCGAGGCCCCGGTCGGCGAGCGTCCGGAGCCGTTCGAGCGTCTCGTCCTCGGGCCGGTCGACCAGGACGGCCGCGGCGGGCAGCCCGATGCCGTCGGCGGGCTGCAGGGCGAGCAGCCGCAGCAGCCGGGCGGCCGCCGGGTCCAGCGCCCGGTAGGAGTCGTCGAAGTTCGCGCGCACGTCGAGGGTCCTCCCCGGACGCGCCGCACTCCAACCCGTCCGCTACTCGGCGGGCTTCGTGCCCCCGGCGGCGGCCCGGGCGGCCTGGCGTCGCTCCCACGCCTCCTGCTTGAGGTCGGCCTCACGGGGCGCGTTGATCTTGCGAAGCCGCTTGTTCATCGACCGGATGAGGAAGAACAGCGCCACGAAGAACGCGAGGAAGACCGCGAAGCCGAGCAGACCCGGGGAGACCGTGGTGTCGTTCAGGGGGTAATCATCGGCGAGGACTGGAAGCACTACAGACACACCTTCTCCCGGATACCGGCGAACAGGTCGTCCTCCGGCAGCTCGGTGTCGACCAAGGACCTGGCCAAATGGTAGTCCTCGGTCGGCCATGCCTCGCGCTGGACGTCCAGCGGGACGACGAACCAGAACCCGTTCGGGTCGATCTGGGTGGCGTGCGCGAGCAGCGCCTTGTCGCGCGTCTCGAAGTGGTCGGCGCACGGCACGCGGGTCGTGACGTCCCACAGCTGCGGGCGCTCGTCGAACCGTTCCGTCCAGTCGTGGTACGGGGATTCGAGCCCGGCGTCGAGCATCGCCGTGTGCAGGGCGACGATCCGCTCCTTGTTGAACGTCATGTGGTAGTAGAGCTTGAGCGGCTGCCACGGCTCGCCCTCGCCCGGGTACCGGTCGGGGTCGCCGGCGGCGTCGAACGCCTCCGCCGACACCTCGTAGGTCTTGACGTGGTCGGGGTGCGGGTAGCCGCCCTTCTCGTCGTAGGTCAGCATCACGTGCGGCCGGAACTCGCGGACGGCCCGGACGAGCGGCGCCGTGGCCGTCTCCAGCGGTTCGAGCGCGAAACACCCCTCGGGCAGGGGCGGCAGCGGGTCGCCCTCGGGGAAGCCCGAGTCGACGAACCCGAGCCAGCGCTGCTGCACGCCGAGGATCTCGCGCGCCCGCGCCATCTCCTCGTTGCGGACCCGCCCGATGTCGGCCTTGACCTCCGGCCGGTCCATCGCGGGGTTGAGGATGTCGCCGCGCTCGCCCCCCGTGCAGGTCACCACCAGCACCTCGACGCCCTCGGCGACGTAGCGCGCCATCGTCGCCGCACCCTTGCTGGACTCGTCGTCGGGATGGGCGTGCACCGCCATCAGCCGCAGCGGCTCGTTCCCACCGGACGGGCAGGCGAGCGTCGTACCGTCGATGACCTCGGACACCTGGGGTTCTCCCTCTCAGCGAACACGACACGCCGTGAAGGCGGACCCCGGTTCGGAGCACGCGCCACGACAGACGAGAATTGTCCCTGACAACGTCGCACCCCGCACGGAGATTCCCGCCTTGGCCTCCTCCCCCGCTTAGGGGCGGGAGATTCCACGGGTCGCCCCGTGGGTTTCCTGCTTCGTCGCCGACCGCCCCGTCCGGGAGGACTCCCGTTGAGGTCTCACACCGGCTCCACAGGCCGACACCGCCAGCCCGGCGGCCA
>NZ_MKJY01000094.1 GCF_001942465.1 Actinomadura sp. CNU-125 | reverse complement strand
CAGCGCGAGGACCAGCCCGCCCGCCGACGACGCCGCCGTCGCCCCGTTCGCCGTGAGCGAGGCCCCGAGGGCGTCACCCCGAGGGCCAGGAACACCAGCCCCGTGACGAGACGCCAGCGGGGCAGCCCGGCGGGCTCGGCGGCCGCGCCGCCGAGCGCCTCCACGGGATGGATCCGCGTCGCCCGCAGGGACGCCAGGAGCGCGGTGACGACGGCGGCGAGCATCGTGACCGCGAACGCGGCCAGTACCGGCAGCGGGCCGAGCGACGCCCCGAGCCCCGCCGGGAGCACGCCCGCGGACCTCATCGCGGCGAGCATCCCGGCGCCGAGGCCCAGCGACAGGATCCCGCCGATCAGCGCGGCCGGGACCCCGGCCCGCGCCGTCTCGCGCAGCAGGTCGGCGCGGACCTGGCCGGGCGTCGCGCCGACCGCGCGCAGCAGCGCCAGCTCGCGGGACCGCTCCCGGACCGACAGCGTGATCAGCCCCCCGACGATCACCAGCGCCGTCATGATCGCGACGATGCCGACGGCCATGCCGAGCTCGAAGAGATCGAACCGCGCGGCGGCCACCGACGGGTCCTCGACGTCGCCGCGCGCGTCTCCGGTGGCGACGTCGAGCTCGGGGACGGCCGCGCGCAGCGCGTCCGCGTCGAGGCCCCCGTCGGGGCGTCCGTCGGTGGGGTTCTCGTCGGTGAGCACCGCGAGGGCGTCGGCCTTGCCCGGATGCGCGTACAGGGCGGCGGCCGTCGCGGGCGCGAAGTACACCGTCCCGGACGGGGCCAGGCCCACCACGCGGAACGGCCGCGGCTCCGCGCCGGCCTGCAGCCGGACCGTCTCGCCGACCCGCGCCCCGGCGTCCCGGCCGGAGCTCGATCTCGTCGGCCGCGCGCGGCGCCCGTCCCGTCTCCGGTCCGACGCCGTCGAGGGTCGCCGACTCCCAGCCGTGCCCGGTGAACGCCCGGCCGTCCGCGCCGGCCACCGGGGAACGACACGTCCGCGACCACCTCCCGGACGCCCGGGACCACCCGCAGCTTCGCGGCGGCGGACAGCGGGACGCGGGCCCGCTCGGCCACCGGCCGGCTCGCCGCCGCGGGCGGTTCCCCGAGCCGGTCCACGCGCGCTTCCACGTCGCGCGGCCCGGTCACCACGGCCGCGGCCCCCGCGTACCGTTCCACCGGCGCGTGGGCGCGCAGCGCCGTCTCCACCACCACCCCGCAGGCGCCGACGAGCGCGGCGGCGAACAGCAGTGCCGCGAACACCCCCGCGAAGGCCCCCCGGTTCGTGCGCGCGAGGTTCACAGCGACTCCCAGCGGGACATGACGGCGGGGACGGTCGGCGCTGCCAGCTCGTCCACGATCCGCCCGCCGCTGAGGAACACCACCGAGTCGGCCCACGCGGCCGCCACCGGGTCGTGCGTGACCAGGACGATCGTCTGCCCGGTCGCGTCGGCGGCCTCGCGCAGCAGCCGCAGGACGTCACGGGCCGTCCGCGGGTCCAGCGCCGCCGTCGGCTCGTCGGCGAACACCACCTCCGGACGGGTGATCAGCGCGCGGGCGATCGCGGCGCGCTGCTGCTGGCCGCCCGAAAGCTCCGCCGGACGGTGCCGCAGCCGGTCCGCCAGCCCCACCCGCCGGACGACCTCGGCCAGCCGGTCCGCGTCGGGTTCGGTGCCGCCGAGCAGCAGCGGCAGCGCGATGTTCTGCTCGACGTCCATCGACGGGACCAGGTTGAACGACTGGAACACGAACCCGATCCGCTCCCGCCGCAGCCGCGTCCGCTTCGCCTCCCGGAGCGCGCCGAGATCGACGCCGCCCACCCGGACGGTGCCGGACGTGGGCCGGTCGAGCCCGGACGCGCAGTGCAGGAACGTGCTCTTGCCCGACCCGGACGGCCCCATCACGGCCGTGAAGCCGCCGCGCTCGAACGTCCAGGAGACCTCGTCCAGGGCACGCACATCGCCGTAGCTCTTGGTCACCGACTCCAAGCGCACCGACTCCGTGTGCACCGACTCCGTGCGGACCGCCGCCGCGGTGGTCCCGGCCGTCATCGCCGTCATGATCTCCTCCGTCGCAAGCTTCGTTTCACCTGTTCGAAGCTAGGTTTCGGAGGGGTCCGGCCACATCGACGCCAGATACACACTTCGTGGTGTAGCGGGCTACACCACGGTCTGGGGGCACGCCCCGGTGCGCGGCGCCTCCCGGTCGCTTACGGTGAGGCACGAGGTGACATGAACGGGCTACTGAGAAGGAGCGCGGACGGGACGGTCCGCCTCGCGATCGCGCTGCGGACGGCCGTGCCCGCGCTGCTGGGGCTGCCGCTCGCGCTGCTCGTCCTCGCGCTGGTGCCGGTCACGCTGCCGTGGCTGCCGCGGCTGACGGGGCCGCTGCGCGCGCTGGCGAACGCGGAGCGGCGCCGGGCCGGACGCCGGCTGGGCCGCGAGATCCCCGAACCGTACCGGCCGGCGGGCGGCCCGTCCGTCCGGCGGGGGCTGGAACTGCTGCGCTCGGCGGACCTGTGGCGGGACGTCGCGTGGCTGGCCGCGCACGGGACCACCGGCGTGCTCGCGGGCGTGCTGGCGATCGGGCTCTGGCCCGGGACCCTGGCCTCGTTCTCGCTGCCGTTCTGGTGGTGGGCGGTGCCCGCGGGCTCGCAGTCGGCGTTCGTCCCGATCGACTCCTGGCCGAAGGCGCTGACCCTGCCCTTCGTGCAGGCCGCCCTTTACCTGTTCCTGCTGCTGTGGGTCGTCCCGCGGGCGGTGCGGTGGCAGGCCGAACTCGCCGAGACGCTGCTGCGGCCCACCCGCCGCACGGCCCTCACCGAGCGGGTCGAGGAACTGACCGAGACCCGCGCGGGCGCGCTGGAGGCCCACGCGCCGAACTGCGCCGCATCGAGCGTGACCTGCACGACGGGACGCAGGCGCAACTCGTCGCCGCCGCGCTCCGCCTCGGCCTCGCCGACCGCCGCTTCGACGCCGACCCCGACGCGGCCCGCGCCCTGTTCCTGGAGGCCCGCGAGGGCCTGGAGGAGGCCCTCACCCAGCTCCGCTCGGTGGTCCGCGGCATCTACCCGCCGATCCTGTCGGACCGCGGGCTCGGCGGCGCGCTGCGGGCGCTCGCGGGCGGGCAGCCGATCCCGATCGAGATGGACGTCTCGGCCGCGGACGCCGCCGCCCCCGCGGCCGTCGAGGCGGCCGCCTACTTCGTCGTCGCCGAGGCCCTCGAACGTCGCCAGGCACAGCGGCGCCCGGCGCGCCCGCGTCACCGTCCGCCGCGACGCGGACCGGATGGTGATCTCCGTGCGGGATGATGGCAAGGGCGGCGCCGATCCCGCGCGCGGCACCGGCCTGGCGGGCATCCGCCGCCGGGTCGCCGCGCTCGACGGCGCCGTCCGCGTGCACAGCCCCGACGGAGAAGGGACGACCCTCGACGTGGACCTGCCGTGCGGATCGTGATCGCGGAGGACAACGTCCTGCTGCGCGAAGGGCTTGTGCTGCTGCTGACCTCGGACGGGCACGAGGTCGTCGCCGTCGCCGACACCGGCCCCGACGTCCTGCCCGCCCTGCTGGAGCACCGGCCGGACGCGGCCGTCCTGGACGTCCGGCTGCCGCCGGGCTTCAAGGACGAGGGCCTGCGCGCCGCCGTCGAGGCCCGCAGGCGGCTGCCCGGCCTGCCGCTGCTCGTCCTGTCGCAGTACGTCGAGGAGACCTACGCGGCCGAGCTGCTCGCCGGGGGCGCCGAGGGCGTCGGCTACCTGCTCAAGGACCGGGTGAGCCGCGTCGACGAGTTCCTGGACGCGCTGTCGCGCGTCGCCGCGGGCGGCACCGCCCTCGACCCGGAGGTCGTCTCCCAGCTGATGACCGCCCGGCAGGACCCGCTGTCGGCGCTCACCCCCCGCGAGCGCGAGGTCCTCGGGCTGATGGCGCAGGGCCTCGACAACGGCACCATCGCCGCCACGCTGGTGATCACCGAACGGTCGGTCAGCAAGCACATCGGCGCCGTGTTCGCCAAGCTCGGCCTGCCGCCCACCGACAGCGGCCACCGCCGCGTGCTCGCCGTCCTCGCGTATCTGAACGCGTGACCGGACGCGGGGAGCGGAGCGAAGCGAACGCGGGCGTCCGCGTGCGCCGTGCCGTCCGGGCGCTGCTGCTGGACGGCGACGACCTGGTCCTGCTGCGCCGCACCCGCCCGGACCGTCCCGTCTACTGGACGACCCCGGGCGGGAAGATCGAGCCGGACGACGCCGACCACGAGGCCGCGCTCCGCCGCGAACTCGACGAGGAGCTCGGCGCGGTCGCGGGCCCGCTCCGCGAGGTGTTCGGCTGCGACGAACAGGAACCCGCCCTGCGCCGCGTCCAGACCTTCTACGTGTGCCGCCTGCACGCGATGGACCTCTCCCGCCGCCACGGGCCCGAGTTCGACGACCCGTCCAACGGCCGCTACGACGTCGACCGCGTCCCCTGCACGCCCGTCGCGCTCGCGTCCGTCGCGCTCATCCCCGAACCGCTCGCCGCCTACCTGGCCGTCCACGCGGCGGAGCTGCCGGCGCTCGCGCCCTGAGGTCTTGCCAGAGATCACTTCCTGTGTCACGTTTGCGGGGCCTTAAGTGATCAAGGAGCCCCGATGCCGCGCATCGCCCCCCGTGCGGCGGCCGCCGTCCTGCTCACGGCCGCCGTCCTCGCGCCCGTCCCCGCCTCCGCCGACGCCCACGACGGGCCGTCGGCCACGATCCGGTACACCGAGTACGGCATCCCGCACGTCATCGCCGACGACTACGAGGGACTCGGCTACGGGACCGGCTACGCCGCCGCGAAGGACAACATCTGCCTGCTGGCCGACGGCGTCGTCACCCTCGGCGGCGAGCGCTCCAGGTACTTCGGCCCCAACGGCAGACCCGACGGCTCCCTGTCGTCGGCGTCCACGAACCTCGCCAGCGACGTCTTCTTCACGGGTATCAACGAGAGCGGCATCGTCGAGCAGCTCGTCGCCCGGCCCGCGCCGCACGGGCCGTCCGACGACATCCGCGCTCTCGGCCGCGGCTGGGCCGCCGGGTACAACCGGTACCTGCGCGAAGGGAAGATCACCGACCCGGCCTGCAAGGACGCCGCCTGGCTGAGGCCCATCACCGAGAAGGACGTCTACCGGCGCGCCTACGCCCTGGCGATGCTCGGCGGCTCCGGCATGGTCACCGACGAGATCGTCGGCGCGGCACCGCCCGGAGCGAACGCCCCGAAGGCCGCGGAACCGTCCCGGACGGACGTCGCCGAGGCCGTCCGGAACCTCATGGCGCAGACGGACATGGGCAGCAACGCCGTCGCCGCGGGCGCCGACGCCACCGCGAGCGGGCGCGGCATCCTGCTCGGGAACCCGCACTATCCGTGGCAGGGCGGCCGCCGCTTCTGGCAGGTGCAGCAGACGATCCCCGGCGAGCTGAACGTCAGCGGCGCCGGGCTCCTCGGCTCGGCCATCGTCAACATCGGGCACAACGACACCTTCGCGTGGAGCCACACCGTCGCGACGGGCATCCCGTTCACGCTCACCGAACTGCGGCTCGTCCCCGGCGACCCCACCTCGTACTTCGTCGACGGCCGCGTCGAGAAGATGACGAAGCGCGACGTGACCGTCCGGGTCAAGCAGCCGGACGGCTCGGTGAAGCCGGTGACCCGCACGCGGTGGAACACCCGTTACGGCCCGATCGTCACGGGCGTGTCGTCCCTCGACCTGCCCTGGACCGGGTGGAACGCCTACGCGATCACCGACCCGAACGCGCGGAACGTCCGGCTGCTGAACACGTCCCTCGCCTTGGGCAAGGCGGACACCACCGACGAAGCCGTACAGGCGCTCAAGCGGACCCAGGGCCTGCCCTGGGTGAACACCATCGCCGCCGACTCCCGGGGCGAGGCCCTCTACGCGCAGATCCAGGTCCTGCCCAACGTCACCGACGATTTCGCGGACCGCTGCAACAGCGTCCTGGGGCACCTGATGTACCGGATGGGCGGTATCGCGGTCCTGGACGGCACCCGCTCGGACTGCGCCCCCGGCAAGGCGCCTGGAACCCTGCAGTCCGGCATTCTGAACCCGGACCTGTATCCGGTCCTCGGCCGTTCCGACTACGTCACGAACTCGAATGACAGCCACTGGCTCTCCAACCCGGAGAAGCCGCTTACCGGATACCCCCGGATCATCGGTGACGAGGGGACCGAACGGAGCCTGCGCACCCGCAGCGGCCTCGTCGCGTCCGGGACCAGCTGGACGAGAGCAGGTTCACCCGCGCCGACATGCAGGACCTCGTCTTCGCGAACCGGAACCACGCGGGCGAACTGGCCGTCGAGGGCACCGTGAAGATGTGCCGCGACATGCGCCTCGGCGACCCCTGCGACGTTCTCGCGGAATGGGACGAGACCGCCGACACCGGCAGCCGCGGCGCCCTGCTGTTCGACCGCTACTGGCGCAAGGCCACCGCGGCGTGGGACCTGTGGAAGACCCCCTTCGACGCCGCCGACCCGGTCGACACCCCGCGCGACTTCAACACCGGCTCGTGGGCGGCCCGGAAGGCGCTCGTCGACGCGGTCGCCGAACTGAAGTCGTCCGGCATCCCCCTGGACGCGCCGCTCGGCGACCACCAGTACGTCACCCGCAACGGCGAACGCATCCCCATCGGCGGCGGGACCGAGGCGCTCGGCTTGCTCAACAAGATCGAGGCCGTCTGGACGCCCGGCGAGGGCTACACCGAGGTCCGGCACGGCTCCAGTTACGTCCAGGTGGTGTCGTTCGACGGGTCGTCCTGCCCCGACACCCGCACCCTCCTCACCTACTCGCAGTCGACGGACCCCACGTCCCCGCACTACGCGGACCAGACGAAGCTGTTCTCCAAGAAGCGCTGGGTCACCGAACGATTCTGCGCCGACGAGATCGAGAACGCCCCGAACCT
The DNA here is from genome assembly GCF_001942465.1 of Actinomadura sp. CNU-125. Lineage (GTDB taxonomy): Bacteria > Actinomycetota > Actinomycetes > Streptosporangiales > Streptosporangiaceae > Spirillospora. The sequence continues at coordinate 10,059 of NZ_MKJY01000094.1, read as the reverse complement.
CAAGGTCATCGAGCTGAGCCGGAACTGACCTCGCGAGAGCGCGGCTGATCGGACGGCCGGACGTACCGGGCTTGGACGTTGCTGCTTCCAAGGCCCGGTAAGAAAGTTCTCGCAATGCGAGAGCAGCAGAGTCGCCAGCGAGATGCCCTGCCTCGGCTTATCTGCCGTGTTCGTCCGGAACAGCTAAAAACTGCGCGAAGAAGTGTTGTTCGCGTGCGTTGGCCGCGGATGCGGACGGGGCTACGGTGGCGCGAGTTCCCCCGATGTGCCCGATGGCACGGCTCGGAAGGAGACGCCGTGAGGCTCTTCGCCCCCCGGTCCCGGCGCGGCCTCGCCGCAGCGCTCCTCGTCGGCTCGGCCTTCGCCGCCGTCCCGGCCGCGACCGCGGACGCCGCTTCGCCCGACCAGGACCGCATCACCGTCACCGTGGACGGTTCCCCGGCCTACTCGCTGACCGCCGACCTGTCGTCCGGCGGTATCGCCGTCCTCGACAACGTCGCGACCTACGAGACCGACAGGATCGAGGGGACCGGGACGCTCCCGGGCGCCGCGGGCGGCACCGCGAACATCTCTTTCGAGATCGCCAAGAACTTCTTCTCCCTGAAGGGCGAGTTCACCTTCGCCGACCCCGGCGCGGGCGTGGAGATCTCCGCCGACGTCGACGGCGGGATCACGGTTCCGGGGACGGCGACGGTGCGGTGGGAGGGGACCGGCACCGTCCGGCACGGCGGCACGTCCTCCGACCGGCGGGTCTCGTTCACGATCCGGGACCGTCGTCCCGACCCGGGAAACCACGCCGTCCGCTTCACCCACGCCGGGCAGGCCCGCAACGCGATCCTCCGCCTGCCCGACGACTACGACGGAACCCCGAGGCCGGCGCTGTTCCACTTCCCCGGCCTGTTCGAGACACCCGGCATCGCCGAGTTCTACGGCCGCATGGCCGACTACGCCCAGACCCGCGGTTTCATCATGGTCACCCCCGAGCACCACGGCGTCGGCTGGCAGGGCGTCCTGGGCGGCACGCCCGGCCCCGACGTCGACGACCCCGGCTTCGTGCGGCGGCTCCAGGACGTCCTCGTCGACCGGTTCAACGCCGACCCCGCGCGCCTGTACGCCTCCGGCATGAGCAACGGCGGCTTCTTCACCAGCAAAATGGCCTGCGAGAACGATCGCTTCGCCGCCTACGTCCCGGTCGCCGGACAGCTCAACGACCCCGCCGCGTGCCATCCCGGACGGCACGTCCCGATCGTCCTCGTCCACGGCGACGCCGACCCGCTCGTCCCGTACGCGACGGTGCGGCCCGCGCTCGACTTCTGGACGCGCAACAACGGCTGCGGCACCAGGTCCGTGGCCACGGACCTGCCCGACATCGCTCCCGACGACAACACCACCGTCGTCCGCCACGACCATCCCGACTGCCCGGCGGACGGCCCCGTGACCCTCTACGAGATCAAGGGCGGCGGGCACAACTGGCCCGGCGGCACGCCCTTCCTCGGCGCGTTCCTCGGCGGCACCACCTACGACATCGACGCCAACGCCCTGATCTGGGACTTCGTCTCCGGCCACCGCCTCCCCTGACCCGCCCGGACGGCCGGTCGGTGGGCGGTGCGCGCCGGGCCACCGGGCCCCGGGGGCAGGCCGGGCTCATCGGGAGGATCGTCTCGATCCCGACGGGAAGCCGCCGATCCGGCCGCATATCCGAACGGTGATACCGGGGACGGCGACAGGTATTTGATCGGCATCCCCCTGCGCGGCAGGGTGGGTCCGTGGACGATCTCAACGACTGGCCCGGGCGGGAACTCGACGACGAGGCGCTGGACGTCGCGTACAACGTGCGGCGGAAGGCGGGGCCCGAGCTGTTCGAACGGCACATGGCCCGGTACCTGGCGATGTCGGACGACGCGGTGGCGGGGCTGCCGGGGCACCCGGGGATCGTCTACGACGAGGCGAGCGGCGAGCGGCTGGACGTGTGGGGCGTCGAGGACGGGACGCCGCGGCCCGCCTTCGTCTTCGTGCACGGCGGCTACTGGATGGCGCTGTCGCGGCGCGAGTCGTCGTTCATGGCGCGGATGCTGCACGAGAACGGCGTCGCGACGGTGGTGCCCGACTACACGCTCGCTCCCGAGGCCGCACTGGACGAGATCGTCCGGCAGGTACGGGCGTCGATCGCGTGGGTGCACCGGCACGGGCGGGCGCACGGGCTCGATCCGGAGCGGATCGTCGTCGGCGGCAGTTCGGCGGGCGGGCACCTGACGGGGATGACGATGGTGGACGGGTGGCAGGAGCCGCTCGGGCTGCCCGGCGACGTGGTCAAGGCGGCGATGCCGTTCAGCGGGCTGTTCGACCTCCGGCCGATCACGCGGGTCTACGTGAACGAGTACGTGAAGCTCGACGTGCCGAAGGCGGCCGCGCTCAGCCCCGGGCTGCTCCCGGCGGGACGCCGCTGTCCCGCTGCCGTCGCGGGCGAGCACGACGGCGACGGGTTCCTCGCGCAGTCGCGGCGGTTCGCGCGGCACTGGGGCGTCGAGCCGCTCGTCGTGCCGGGGCGCGACCACTTCGACGTCGTCCTCGATCTGGCCGACGCGCGGACCGCGGCGAGCCGGACGCTGCTGGAGCTGATCGGGTCCGTCACGGGGTGATCGCGGCGGCCTCGCGGCGCAGGTGGTCGAGCATCAGCCGGGCCGACGGGGCGAGGGCGCGGTGCGCGGGGAGGGTGACGCCGACCTGGCGGCGCACGGTCTCCAGCGGGACGGGCAGCGGTGCGAGCTCGGCGTCGGTGCGGGCCACCAGTTCGGGCAGTGCGGCGATCATGTCGGTGTCGCGGACGAGCGTGCGGACGGTCAGCACCGAGGTGCACTCGACGAGGTTCGCGGGCGGTTCGAGCCCTTCGGCGCGGAAGAGCTGTTCGAGTTCGGCGCGCAGGGCGGTCTGTTCGAGGGGGAGCACCCACGGGTAGTCGAGCAGGGCCGACAGGGAAAGGCCGGGACGTTCGCGGGCCGGGTGGTCGCGGCGCGCGACGAGCCGGACGGGCTCGCCGTAGAGGGTGATCTGCCGGAGGGCGGGCTGCTCCTCGATGGGGTTGAGGCGTCCGAGGATCAGATCGATCTCCCCGTCGAGGAGGCGCGGGACCTGCGCGTCGAACGTGGCCTCCCGGACGGTCACCGTGATGCCCGGACGGCTCCGCTTGAGCGCCGCGATCGCGCGGGGCAGCAGGACGTTCGAGCCCGCGAGCAGGGTGCCGATCGTGACGGTGCCGACCTCGCCGTCGGCGAGGCCGCTGATCCGCTCGCCCGCCCGGCGCAGCTCGGCGAGGACGGCGCGGGCGTGCTCGATGAACGCGTCGCCGAACAGGGTGGGCGTGACGCCCCGGGGGCCGCGGGCGAACAGCTCGACGCCGAGGATGTTCTCGACCTCGCGGAGGCTGCGGGTCACGGCGGGTTGCGCGAGATGCAGGCTCTCGGCCGCGCGCAGGATGCTGCCCTGCTCCGCGATGGCGACGACGAGGACCAGGTGCCGCAGCTTGAGCCGTCCGTTGAGCAGGTCGATGGCGCGCATGCCCACTTGGTATCACAAATCCGGTATGCCGTGACGGGAGATTGGTATTTGCACGGCATAGCGGAGCGGGCGAGGATCGAGTCGTACGGGTGATCGCACGGGAGGTGGCGGATGAAGGCCGAGCACTATGTCGGCGGGGTGTTCCGATCGGACGGCCCGGCCTTCCCCCTGATCGCCCCCGCGGACGGCTCCGAGCTCGGCGCCGTCCCGGAGGCGCCGCGGGAGGTCGTGGACGAGGCCGTCGCCGCGGCCCGCGAGGCGCTGCGGGGACCGTGGGGGACGACCGGTGCCGAGGACCGCGCGGCCGCGCTGCGGAAGATCGCCGACGGGATCGAGGCGCGGTTCGACGAGTTCGTCGACGCCGAGGTCGCCGACACCGGCAAGCCCCGCGAGCTGGCCGCGACCGTCGACATTCCCAGGGCGATCGGCAACTTCCGCGCGTACGCCGATCTGCTTTACGGGCGTCCCGAACAGGCGTACACGACGCAGATCCCCGGCTGGAGCGGCGGGACGGGCCGGGCCCTCAACTACACGGTCCGCCGCCCGCTCGGCGTGGTCGCGATCATCTCGCCGTGGAACCTGCCCCTGCTGCTGCTGACCTGGAAGGTCGCCCCCGCGCTCGCGGCCGGGAACGCCGTCGTGGTCAAGCCGTCGGAGGAGACGCCGTCCACCGCGACGCTGCTCGCCCGGGTCGTCGACGACGCCGGGCTGCCGGCGGGCGCGTTCAACCTGGTCCACGGGCACGGGACGGACGCGGCGGGCGCGTTCCTCACCGGACATCCGGGCGTGGACGCCATCGCGTTCACCGGCGAGTCCGCGACGGGCGCCGCGATCATGCGCAACGCGGCCGACCACGTGACGCCGGTGTCGTTCGAGCTCGGCGGCAAGAACCCCGCGCTGGTCTTCGCCGACGCCGATCTCGACGCGGCGGTGGACGGCACCGTCCGCTCGTCCTTCACGCATTCCGGGCAGATCTGCCTGTGCACCGAACGGGTCTACGTGGAGCGCCCGGTGTTCGACGAGTTCGTCGCGCGGCTGGGCGAGAAGGCGCGGGCCCTCGACGGCTACGGGCCGATGATCTCCGCCGGGCACCGCGACAAGGTGCTGGGCTACTACCGGCTGGCCCGCGAGGAAGGCGCCACGGTCGTCGCCGGGGGCGGCGCGCCGGGCTTCGGGGACGACCGCGACGGCGGGTTCTACGTCGAGCCCACCGTGCTGACCGGCCTGCCGGAGAGCGCCCGGACGGTCCGGGAGGAGATCTTCGGGCCGGTGTGCCACGTCGCGCCGTTCGACTCCGAGGACGAGGCGCTGCGCCTCGCCAACGACAGCCCCTACGGGCTGGCCGCCACGATCTGGACGCGCGACCTGTCGCGGGCGCACCGGGTCGCGCCCCGCGTCGAGACGGGCATCGTCTGGGTGAACTGCTGGAACCTGCGGGATCTGCGCACCCCGTTCGGCGGTGTGAAGGCGTCGGGAATCGGGCGCGAAGGGGGAGAGTACTCACTGGACTTCTTCTCCGAGCCGGTCAACGTGTGCATCCAGATCTGAGAGCGAGACAGTGACACGAAACCCTGTGACACCGACCCCTGGGGCAGCGGACGACGGCGCGACCGCGGACGACGGCGTGACGGCGAACATCGACGCCGCCGCCGAGCGGCTCGCGGCGGCCCGCGCGTCCGGGACGCCGTGCGCGCCCGTGCGCGACCTCGTCACGACCCCCGAGGACGCCTACGCCGTGCAGGAACGCCTCACCGGGCGGCGGCTCGCCGAGGGGCACCGGCTCGTCGGCCGCAAGATCGGCCTGACGTCCCGGGCCGTGCAGGAGCAGCTCGGCGTCGGCACCCCCGACTTCGGGATGCTGTTCGCCGACATGGCCGTCCCCGACGGGGAAGAGATCCCGGCGGGCGCGGTGCTGCAGCCGCGCGCGGAGGCCGAGGTCGCGCTCGTCCTGGCCGCCGACCTGCCGCACGAGCGGCACACGGTCGCCGACGTGATCCGCGCGACCGCGTTCGCGCTGCCCGCGATCGAGGTCGTCGGCAGCCGCGTCCGCGACTGGGACATCACGCTGCCCGACACGATCGCCGACAACGCGTCGTCCGGCATGTACGTGCTGGGGAACCGGCCGGTCGCGCTCGCCGACGTCGACCTGCGGCTGTGCGGGGCGGTGCTGGAGCGGCGCGGCGAGCAGCTGTCGACGGGGACGGGCGCCGCGTGCCTCGGCCATCCGCTGAACGCGGCGCTGTGGCTCGCCGACACGATGGTCCGCGCCGGCCGCCCGCTGCGCGCGGGCGACACCGTGCTGACCGGGGCGCTCGGGCCGGTGGTGCCCGCCGCGCCCGGCGACGTGTTCGAGGCCCGCATCGACGGGCTCGGCGACGTCCGCGTCGCCTTCGGGAAGGAGGACCGGTGACCGCCGACGTGCAGGAACTCGCGACGACGCTGGAGGGGGCCGTCCGGGACCGCCGGGCGATCCCGAAGCTCACCGACCGGACGGACCTGGACGTCCCGGCCGCGTACGCCGTGCAGCGCGAGGTGATCGAGCGGCGCACCCGGCGCGGGGAGCGCCTCGCGGGCGTGAAGATGGGCTTCACCAGCCGCGCGAAGATGGTCCAGATGGGCGTCGACGACGTCATCTGGGGCCTGCTGACCGACGCGATGCTCGCCGAGGGGCGGGTGGACGTCTCCGGGCTGATCCACCCGCGCATCGAGCCGGAGATCGTGTACCTGATCGGACGCGAGGTGCGTTCGGCGGCCGAGGCGGAGTCGTGCGTCGCGGGCGTCGCCGTCGGCTACGAGGTGCTCGACTCGCGCTACGAGGGGTTCAGGTTCACCCTTCCGGACGTCATCGCCGACAACGCGTCCGCGGCCCGGTTCGGGTTCGGGGCCTGGCACGCGCCGCGCGACCTGTCCAACGTCGGGCTGCTCATGGAGATCGACGGGCGGCCCGCGCAGACCGGTTCGTCCGCCGCGATCCTCGGCGACCCGGCCCGGTCGCTGCGCGCCGCCGCCCGGCTCGCGCTCGACGCGGGCGTGCGGCTCGAACCCGGCTGGATCGTGCTCGCGAGCGCGCCACGGCCGCCGTCCCGCTGCCCGCCGGGGCGCACGTCCGCATCACCGGCGCCGGGCTCGGCGGCGTGGAGGTGACGACCTGATGGCGGCGGCGAACGGCGACGCGATCATGGTCGACGGCAAGGCGCGGCCGCGCGGGCGGTTCCCGCACGTCAAGCGGGCCGGCGACCTGGTGTTCGTGTCCGGGACGAGCTCGCGGCGGCCCGACGGGACGTTCGCGGGCGCGTCCGCCGACCCGATGGGCGTCACCGACCTGGACGTCCGCGAGCAGACCCGCGCGGTGATCGAGAACATCCGCGACCTGCTGGCGGCGGCAGGGGGCGGCCTCGCCGACGTCGTCAACGTCACCACCTACCTGGTGAACATGAACGACTTCGGCGGCTACAACGAGGTCTACGGCGAGTACTTCGACGAGACCGGCCCGGCCCGCACCACCGTGGCCGTCCACCAGCTCCCGCACCCGCATCTGCTGATCGAGATCGCGTGCGTCGCGCACATCCCCACGACCGGCGAGGAGGCCGGAGCATGACCCTTCCGCAGCTGACCTTCGGGCGCCCGTTCAACTTCGAGGCGTGGATCGAGGAGCACCGCGACCTGCTCAAGCCGCCGGTCGGCAACGTGCAGGTGTTCGACGACGCCGGGCTGATCGTCATGGTCGTCGGCGGCCCCAACCAGCGGACCGACTTCCACGACGACCCCACCGAGGAGTTCTTCTACCAGCTCAAGGGCGACATGGTGCTGCGCGTCATGGAGGAGGAGGGGCGCCCGCCCGTCGACGTGCGGATCGGCGAGGGGGACGTGTTCCTGCTGCCGCCGCACGTCCGGCACTCCCCGCAGCGTCCCGAGCCGGGCTCCATCGGCCTCGTCGTGGAGGTTCCGCGCCCGGAGGGCCTGCAGGAGGCGTTCGAGTGGTACTGCACCGAATGCCACCGGCTGGTGCACCGCGTCGAGCTGCAGGTCCGCTCGATCGTCGACGACCTGCCGCCCGCGTTCGACCGGTTCCTCGGCGGCGACCGCACGTGCCCGCACTGCGGCGCCGTCCACCCGGGCGAGCAGTGGCCCGAGCACATGATCCCGACCACCGGGACCCCCGCCACCGATTCCGACCGCGCGCCGCGCGCCTGATGGAGGCCCCGTGACCGTCATCGACGTCCACGCGCACGTCTTCCCCCGCCTCGGCCGCGCGGACGGCCGTGTCCTCGCCGACGAGGACGAGCCGTGGCTGCGCGTCCACGGCGACGGCACCGGCATGATGATGAGCGGTTCCAGCGAGTACCGGCCCGTCGAGGAGGGCCTGTGGGACCCGGTGCGGCGGCTCGCCGACATGGACGCCGCCGGGGTCGACGCGCAGGCCGTGTCGTCCACCCCGCTGATGTTCGGGTACGCCGCCGACCCGTCCCGCGCCGCCGACTGGTGCGACCTCGTCAACGACCGCATCCTCGGCTACTGCGCGCAGGACCCGGCCCGGCTGCTCCCGCTGTGCCAGGTCCCGCTGCAGGACGCCGAGCTGGCCTGCAAGGTCGCGACGCGCGCGGCCGCCGCCGGGCATCGCGGCGTCCACATCGGCAACCACGTCGGCGACCGCAACATGGACGATCCCGGCGTCGTCGAGTTCCTCGCGCACTGCGCCGACCTCGGCCTGCCGGTCCTCGCGCACCCCTGGGACATGCTGGGCGCCGACCGGATGCGCGGCCACATGCTGCCGTGGCTGTCGGGAATGCCCGCCGAGACGCAGCTCAGCATCCTCGGGCTGATGCTGTCGGGCGCGTTCGAGCGGATCCCCGAGTCGCTGCGGTTGTGCTTCTGCCACGGCGGCGGCAGCTTCGCGTTCCTGCTGGGCCGCGCCGACAACGCGTGGCATCGCCGCGACATCGTCCGCGCCGACTCGCCGCGCCCCCCGTCGGAGTACACCGACCGGTTCCACGTCGACTCCGCCGTGTTCGACCCGCGCGCGCTCCGGCTCCTCGTCGACGTGATGGGGGAGGAGCGGGTCATGCTCGGCACCGACTACCCGTTCCCGCTCGGCGAGCAGGACCCCGGCGCGACGATCCGGGCCTGCCCCGGCCTCGACGACGCCGGCCGCGCGCGGCTGCTCGGCGGCAACGCGCGGGAGTTCTTCGCCCTCGCCGGGACGGCGGCCGGCGAGGAGATCGAGGAGCGGATCGAGGAGGACGTGGCGTGAGCGCCGAGCACGAGGCACGCCGGCTGGACGAGGCGGACCCGCTGCCCACGCTGCGCGGCGAGTTCCTCGTCCCGCCCGCGCCCGGCGGGGCGTACGCGGAGGCCGCGTACTTCGCGGGCAACTCGCTCGGCCTCCAGCCGCGGGCGGTCGCGGGGCGGCTCCGCGAGGAACTGGACGACTGGGCGCGGCTCGCCGTCGAGGGGCACACGCGGGCCCGCCGCCCGTGGGTCGACTACCACGAACTGCTCCGCGGGCCCGCCGCCCGGCTCGTCGCGCCCGCCCGCACGAGGTCGTCGCGATGAACTCGCTGACGGTGAACCTGCACCTGATGATGGCGAGCTTCTACCGGCCGTCCGGGCGCCGCACCCGCATCGTCATCGAGGACGCCGCGTTCCCGTCCGACTCCTACGCGGTCGCCAGCCAGGCCGTCCACCACGGGCTCGACCCGGCCCGGACGGTCGTGCGGCTGGCGCCGCGCGACGGCGAGGAGCACCTGCGGACCGAGGACGTCCTGGCATTTCTCGAACGCGAGGGCGACACGGTCGCGCTGGTCATGCTCGGCGGCGTCAACTACCTGACCGGCCAGCTCATGGACATGCCCGCGATCACCAAGGCGGGACGGGCGGCGGGCGCCGTCGTCGGCTGGGACCTCGCGCACGCCGCGGGGAACGTCCCGCTGCGGCTGCACGACTGGGACGTCGACTTCGCCGCCTGGTGCACCTACAAGTACCTCAACGCGGGGCCGGGCGCGGTCGCGGGCTGCTTCGTCCACGAACGGCACGTCCGGGACGCGTCGGTGCCGAAACTGTCCGGCTGGTGGGGCACCGAGCCGTCCGTCCGGTTCCGGATGGACCCCGACATCGCGCCGCCCGCGTCCGCCGACGCGTGGCAGCTGTCGAACCCGCCGATCCTCGCGCTCGCGCCCGTCCTGGCGTCGCTGGAGATCTTCGACCGGGTCGGGATGGACGCGCTGCGCGCCAAGAGCGAGCGCCTCACCGGCTACCTCGCGTCCAGGCTCGGGTCCGCGCCCGGCGCGCGGCCGATCACCCCGGCCGATCCGGCGGCGCGCGGCACCCAGCTGTCGCTGCGGGTCGCGGACGCGGGCGGGCTCGTGCGGCGGCTCGCCGAGGCGCACGGCGTCGTCGCGGACGCGCGCGACCCGACGTCGTCCGGCTCGCGCCCGTCCCGCTGTACTGCACGTTCCACGACTGCCACCGCGCCGCCGAGGCCGTCGCCGACCTCGCCTAGCGGGA
>NZ_MKJY01000093.1 GCF_001942465.1 Actinomadura sp. CNU-125 | reverse complement strand
GGGCAGGGCGGCGACGCGCGCCGCGACGGACGCGGCGTCGCGGTCGGCGAGCAGCGCGGCGATGACCTGGGGCGGGACGGCCGCCCCGCGCGGCGTCGGCGGCGAGCAGCAGGTTCAGGAATCCGTGCTGGTCGAAGCCGGTCTCCGGGTCGGTGTTGCGGACGGGATGGTGCAGCCCCGCGGTCGCCTTGAACGGGACGCCCGCGCCGACGACGAGCACGACCGCGGCGGCCAGTTCGTCCGGGTCCGGGTAGAGATCGTGGGTGATGCCGCCCGTGCGGAACTTCGCGCGGTGCCCGGACGCCGCGAGCGCCGCGACGATCGCGGGGCGGCGCTCGTCCCGCGGCACCTCCACGTGGACCGGGACGTCGGTGCGCAGCCCGTCCACCGCGCGGATCAGCTCCGCCGCCGTCCAGCCGGACGGGACGGCGACTTCGAGTCCGCGCAGGTCGACGGGGAGGTCGGCGGCGGCCGCGAGGGCGCCCGCGGCCTGCGCGGGTCCGGCGGGCGCGGTGACCGTCAGGTCGAGCGGACGGTCGGCGTCGAGGAGCGGCGCGAGGTCGTCCAGTGCCGTCGCGGGCAGGACGAGCGGGCCCACCATCTCCGCGTACGGCGCGGCGCGGTGGCGGCGGTGCGCGGGGACGGCTTCGGCGAGCGGCGCGCGTCCGGGCGGGAACACTGCGGCGTCGTCGCACAGCCCGGCGGCGAAGGCGGGCAGGTCCGCGTCCGTCATGCCGGCCCCCGTCCCGCCCACGTCCACACGTACGCGCCGTCGTCGCAGGCCGTGCCGCCCTCGCCGAGTTCGAGCGGGCGGAACGTGTCGACCATGACGGCCAGCTCGTCGAAGAACTCGGCGCCGATGCTGCGCTCGTACGCGCCGGGCTGCGGACCGTGCGCGAGGCCGCCGGGGTGCACCGACACCGAGCCCGGCCCGATGCCGGAGCCCTTGCGGGCCTCGTAGTCGCCGCCGCAGTAGAACATGATCTCGTCGGAGTCGACGTTGGAGTGGTAGTACGGCACCGGGATCGACAGCGGGTGGTAGTCCACCTTGCGGGGCACGAAGTTGCACACGACGAAGCCCGGCCCCTCGAACACCTGGTGGGCGGGCGGCGGCTGGTGGACCCGCCCGGTGATCGGCTCGAAGTCGGCGATGTCGAACGTGAACGGGTACAGGCACCCGTCCCAGCCGACGACGTCGAACGGGTGCCGCGCGTAGGTCATGCGGGTGCCGACGATCCCGGCGGACGTGCGGTGCTTCACGAGGACTTCGACGTCCGTGCCGTCCGCCTGGAGGGGCTCGCCGGGGCCGTGCAGGTCGCGCTCGCAGTAGGGCGCGTGTTCGAGGAACTGCCCGAACCGCGACAGGTACCGCTTGGGCGGCGCGATGTGCCCGTTCGCCTCGATCGCGTACGTGCGCAGCGGCCCGTCGCCGGTGGGAAGCCAGCGGTGCGTCGCCGACATGGGAATGACCACGTAGTGGCCCTGCCGGGCGTGCAGGGTCCCGAAGATCGTCTCGACGGTCGCCGACCCGGACTCGACGTAGACCACCTCGTCGCCGACGGCGTTGCGGTACAGCGGCGAGTCGGCGGCGGACACGGCGTAGGAGATGCGGACGTCGCCGTTGCCGAGCACGAGCCGCCGTCCGGTCACCGCGTCGGTCGCCGCCCACCGCTCCTCGGGGAACAGGTCGTGCAGCCGCAGGTGGCGGGGCTTCAGCGGATGGTTCGGCGTGGTCGCGGCGGCCGGGACGTCCCAGGGGCGCGCGTCGACGATCGCCGACGGGATCTCGCGGTGGTAGAGCAGCGACGAGTCGGCGGAGAAGCCCTCCTCGCCCATCAGCTCCTCGTAGTACAGCCGTCCCTCGCCGTCCCGGTGCTGGGTGTGGCGCTTGGGCGGCACGTCGCCGACCCGGAGGTAGTGGGCCATGCTCCTCGCCTCCCGAATGTAGTAAATGGATTAACTATTTTTTGCCGACACTACGGCTCTTCTCCGCCGCAGGGAAGACCTAACGGATGTGCGGGCGTGCGGGCGCGCGCGCGGGCTAGCTGCGCTCGCGGGCGCCGAACCGCGTGCGTCCGTCGATCAGCTTGTCCAGCAGCATGATCAGCATCTGCTGCTCGGTCTCGCTGAGGACGTCCGCCCACTGCTTCTCGCGCTCGTGCTGGGCCGCGAAGATCTCCAGCATCGCCGTGCGGCCCCGCTCGGTCAGCGACAGGATCACCGACCGGCCGTCCCGCTCGCCGCGCGTGCGCTCCAGCATCCCGTCCGCGACGAGCGTCTTGGCGAGGTTCGACACCGCCGCCCGGCTCATCCCGGCCAGCGTCGCGGCCCGGCCCGGCTCCAGCGGCCCGGCCAGCCAGGTGACGAACAGCAGCCGGAACCCCGCCCACGAGTGGCCGCGCGGCCGGTGCACCGTCGACTCCAGGTCGTAGGTGACGATCGCCGACGCCCGGTTCAGCGTGAGCAGCAGCCGGGTCGCCAGCCGGTGCGGGAACCCGAACTCCTCGGCCAGCCGGCCGCCCGCGAGGTCGACGAACGACCAGAAGTCCAGTTCGCCGACCCCGGGGCCGTCACGATCGTCCATGGCCGCAACACTAACGGCGCCCGAACGGTTCACGGTTTGATCAGTTCCCGATCAGTTCCCGATCAGTTCCCGATCAGTTCCCGACCGGTTCCGACGCCGGAGCCGCCTTCGCGGAGGCCGCACGGCGCGGATCGTCCCGGGGCACCCGCAGGAACGCGAGCATCACCGCGCAGATCACCAGGCAGGCGATCGGGAAGTACAGGCCGACCGACACGTCGTCCGCCGTCGCGTTCTGCCCGATCACGTACGGGCCGAAGAACCCGCCCAGCGCGGCGATCGAGTTGATCGCGGCCAGCCCGACGGCCGTGTGCTCGCGCGACAGCACCCGCGCGGCCATCGCCCAGTACGGCGCCATGTAGCCGAGCACGCCGATCCCGACGAGCGACAGGCACGCGAGCGCGAGCGCGGGCTGGTGCCGGAACCAGATCGTCCCGAGCAGCCCCGCCGCCGCGATCAGCATCAGCGCGATCACGTGCCACCGGCGCTCGCCCGTCCGGTCGGAATTGCGCGCGACCAGCACCATCCCGATCGCGCCCACCAGGAACGGGATCGCGCCGAGGAACCCGATGTTCGTCGCCGAGTACGACGGGTCCATCTGCTCGACGATCTTCGGCAGGAAGAACGTGAACCCGTACAGCCCGCACGCGGCGAAGAAGTTCGCGACCGCGAGGTACAGCACCTTCCGGTTCCGGACGACCTTCAGCTCGTCCAGCGGTCCGTGCGACTTCTGCGGCGTGTACTCCTTCGCGATCTCGCCGTCCAGCCAGGAGCTCTCCTCCCGCGTCAGCCAGCGGGCCTTGCCCGGGACGTCCGGCAGGAGGAGCAGCACGACGACGCCGATCAGGATCGCCCTGGAGGATGAACACCCAGCGCCAGCTGCTCATGTCGAGCCAGTGCACGTGGTCGAGGATCAGTCCGCCGGTGAGGCTGCCGAGGATCATCGCGACCGGCTGCGCCAGCGCGAGCCCCGCGATCGCCCGTCCGCGCTCCTGCGTCCGGAACCACAGCGTCAGGTAGAGCAGCAGGCCGGGGAACAGGCCCGCCTCCGCGACGCCCAGCAGGATCCGGGCCGCGTACAGCTGCGTGACGTCGTGCACGAAGCCGGTCAGGGCGGTCACGATGCCCCAGCTGATCGCGATCCGGGCCAGCCACAGCCGCGCCCCGACCCGCTTCATGATCATGTTGCTGGGGATCTCGAACACCACGTAGGCGAGGAAGAAGATCGCCGACGCGGTGCCGAACACCGCCGTGGTGACCGCCAGCTCGTTCTCCATGCCGAGCTGCGCGTACGAGATGTTGGCACGGTCCATGTAGTTGAACACGTAGAGCAGGCCGATGATCGGCATGATCCGGAGCGACACCTTCCGGACCGTGCGGCGTCCGATATCGCTGTCCCCGGGGACGGCGGTCGTGTTCGCCATGTCGTTCTCCTCGGTGGGGGTGGGACGGGTGGGGCGGACGGCCGTCAACCGGCCGCAGACGTCGGGACGGTCGTCGGATCGGTGGTCGGATCGGTGGTCGCGGCGGCGGTGCGGCCCGCGATGCGGCCCATCGTGAGGGCGCCCGCGACCGAGTTGCCGCCCCCGACGTACCGTCGGCCGAGCACGCCCGCGCCCGCCTCGCCCGCCGCGAACAGGCCCGGGACGCCTCGCCGCCCGCGTCGAGCACCCGCGCGGACGCGTCGATCTCCAGCCCCGCGTGGGTGCAGACCAGCTCGGCGGGCAGCATCCGGACGGCGTAGAACGGGCCCTGGTCGATCGGGTCGGGGTGCGCGTCCGAGCCCTTGTTCGCGAGGGTGCGGTGCCTGCGGAAGTCGGGGTCGCGGCCGTGCGGGAGCGTGTCGTTCCAGCGGCGCACCGCCGCGCGGAGCGCGTCCGCCGGGACGCCGATCGCCGCCGCGAGGCCGTCGAGGGTGCCGGCCCGCGCCGTCCGTCCGGCGTCGGCCTCCCGCGCGACGTGCTCGGGCGTCCAGTGCGCGTACCCGGGGGGCAGCCCGAGCCGGGCGCGCTCGTCGAACACCGCCCACACCGGGCCGGGCTGCGCGTCGATGATCCCGCCCGACACCGCGTACGAGGCGTCCTCGTCCATGAACCGGCGGCCGTGCCCGTTCACGTGGATCCGCGACTTCGGCGGGAACCCCGACTGCCAGTGGTGCAGCCGCTGGAAGTACGCCGTCGGAAGCAGCAGTCCCTGGCCGTCGCCCGCGACGGCGGCGCCGACCTGCTCACCGAACCGCATGTGGTCGCCGCGCGCGCCCGGCGCCGCCACGACGAACAGGTCGTCGCCCGCCCGCAGCGCCGCCGGGTAGTGGCGTTCGAGCAGGTCACGGTCGTGCGCGAGGCCGCCGGTGGCGACCACGACCGCGCGGGCCCGCACGTCCAGGCCGTCCGCGACGACCCCGGCGACCCGGCCGTCCTCCTCGATCAGCCGTTCCACCCGCGTGTTCGGGACGATCTCCACGCCGTTCGCGCGGCAGGCCCGCACGAGCGTCCGGACGATCCCGAGGCCCTGGTCGCGCGGGACGTGCCCGCGCCACACGTCCTCGACGCCCGCCTGGCAGAGGCCCGGCATGTGCGCGTTGTGCGACACGGCCGCCGGGACCTCCACGCCGAGGCCGATCAGCCACTCCAGCGTCGGCGCCGCGTTCCGGCAGAACGCCATGATCAGGCCGGGGTTGAGCATCCAGTGGTTGAGGTCCATGTAGTGCTGGAAGAAGCGTTCCGGCGAGTCCTCGATGCCGAGCCCCGCCTGCACGCCGGTGCCCGCCGCGGTGAACATGCCCGCCGACAGTTGCGTGGAGCCGCCCGGTTCCCGCTCCGATTCCAGCAGCAGGACGGCGGCGCCCGCCTCGGCGGCGGTGGCCGCGGCGGCGAGGCCCGCGCCGCCGCCGCCGATGACGATCACGTCCGGGTTCATCCGAGGTCACCTCCGGTGTCGGCGAGGACGCGGTGGTACAGGCCGTTGCTCACGAGGCCGCCGTCGACGGTCACCTCGGAGCCGGTCAGGTAGGTGGAGCGGTCCGACAGCAGGAACAGGACGGCGTCGGTGATCTCCTCCGGGCGTCCGGTGCGCCCGGCGGGGATGCTCCGCACGAGCGACTCGACGAACGCGTCCGCACCGTCCAGCAGTGCGGTGCCGACCGGCCCGGGATGCAGCGAGTTGACGCGGACGCCCCACTCGGCGAAGTTGCCCGCGGCCGACTTCGACAGGCCGGTCAGTCCCCACTTGCTTGCCGAGTAGGCGGGGGAGAAGTAGCCGATCTGCCCCGAGATGGACGAGACGTTCACGATGGAGCCGCCGCCGGAGTCGCGCATCAGCGGCGCCGCCGCCCGCATTCCGTGGAACGGTCCGGTCAGGTTGATGCGCAGGACCCGCTCCCACACCTCCTCCGTGGTGTCCATGAACTCCAGCCGCCGCGAGATCCCGGCGTTGTTCACCAGGCCGCCCAGTTCGCCCCGCTCCGCCCGGATCTCCGCGATCACGCGCGCCCACGCGGACGCGTCCGTCACGTCCAGTTCGTGCGCGCTCGCCGAACCCCCGGCCGCGCGGATCTCCGCCGCGACCGGCCCCGCGTCGGCGACGTCCGCGACGCACACGTGCACGCCCCGCGCGCCGAGCGCCCGCGCGTGGCCCGCGCCCATGCCGCCCGCCGCGCCCGTGACCAGCACCGTCCCCGGGTAGCGGACGGTGTCGGCGTGCGCGACGTCAGACATGCCGGGACCCGCCGTCGACCGCGATGCCGTGCCCGGTCACGTACCGGGCACTGTCGGACAGCAAGAACAGCAGCGGCCCCACGACCTCCTCCGGCGACCCGAGCCGGTGCAGCGGGACGACGTCCAGCGCGTGCCGCAGCGCCGCCCGGTCCTCCCGCACCCAGCGGGTCATCTCGGTGTCGATGTAGCCGGGCGCGATCGAATTGACCCGGATGCCCTGATCGCCCAGCTCGACCGCCAGCGACTCCGTCAGGTGCGCGACCGCCGCCTTCGACGCGCAGTACGCGCCGCGGCCCCGCCGCACGCGCGCCGCCGACACCGACGACATGTTCACGATCGCCCCGCCCGGCCGCATGTGCCGCGCCGCCGCCTGCGCCCCGAACAGCACCCCCTCGACGTTCACCGACAGCGCCGCGCGGATCTGCGCCGGGGTGATGCCGTCGACCTCCGCGAACGGGAAGACCCCGGCGTTGTTCACCCAGAAGTCGAGCCGCCCGAACTCGGCGACGACGCTCTCCGCGACCGCGTCGTGGTCTTCGGCCTTCGTCACGTCCATGCCGGTCGGCACGACCCGTCCCGGACGGTCCGCGCCCGCGACCTCCTCGGCGATCTCCTTCGCAGTGACGGCCATCGCGTCCGCGTCGATGTCGGCCCCGACGACGTCCACGCCGCGCCGGGCGAGCGCCGCCGCGAACCGCGCCCCCATGCCCCGCGCGCGCCCGTCACCACGGCGACCTTCCCGCGCAGCTCCGGGTACACGGCCGTCACCGGCGTCCCGTCGACGCGCCCGGGCCCGGCCGGTTCGGCGGTCTCGCTCATCGCTGCTGCTCCTTCGTGTCGTGCCGTTCGTGCCGTTCGATGCCGCCGTCGCGCCGGACGACGCGGCGGGCGATCAGCCACCGCCCGCCCGCCGAGTCGTCGTCGCGGACGAGGTCGTCGGTGACGACGGTCATCCGGTCCAGGCGCGGCTCGCCGCCGTCCGGAGTGCTCACTATCTGCAGGTATGCATGGACGAGGGCGGTGCGTTCGTCCATCCGCTCGGCGAACACGTTCGTCAGGACGTGCCGGACGGTGACGCCCGCGGCCCGCGCGTCGGCGGCGAACCGTGCGGCGAACGCGGTCAGCTCGGCCGTCCCGACGACGGGCCGCGGATAAGTGGGCGAGCGGAACTCGCCGTCCGGGGTGAAGGTCGCCGCCCACTCGCGCGCCCGGCCGCCGTCGATGAGGTGGCTCTGCGCCCCGTACAGCCGGTGCAGCGACTCGAACATCGAACGAACCTCTCGTGTGTGCTATTATCGCACGCAACGTGCGAAGTACGGACACAGTAGGTAACGTGACTCACACGCGTCAAGAGGAGGCCCATGTCAGCGGGCGGCGGCGGTACGGTCCCCGATGTGGTGCCCCCCGAGATCGACTCCGCAATGTCGAAGACCCTGCACAACGGCCTGCAGATCCTGGAACTGCTCGTCGGGCACCCGCAGGGCCTCACCCTCACCGAGATCGCCGAAAGCGTCGGCGTGCACCGCACCGTCGCGCACCGGCTCGTCCGCACCCTGGAGGCCCACCGGCTCTGCCGCCGCGACCGCTTCAAGCGGATCTCGCTCGGCGCCGGCCTCGTCGAACTCGCCGAACCCGTCGAGCAGGACCTGCGCACCCTCGCGCGTCCCGTCCTTGAGGAACTGACCGACGCCGCCCAGGCCACCGCCCACCTCGTCGTCCGCGAGGACGCGCCCGGGTGCGGATGCTCATGATCGTCGAACCCCGGCGCGCCCCCATGCACGTCGCGTTCCGCGTCGGCCAGCTCGACCCCGTCGACCGCGGCTCCGCCGGTCTCGCGATGCTCGCCGCGCTCCCGCCCGTCCCCGGCGAACGCCCCGAGGTCGCCCTCGCCCGCGAGCGCGGCTTCGCCGTCTCCTACGGCGAGATCCGCTCCTCGATCATCGGCGTCTCCGCCGTCGTCCCCGGCGCCCGGACGCAGACCAGCGTGGGCCTGTCGCTGTTCGAGGCGTCCGACGAGGACGAACTCGGCCGCGCCGTCCTCGACGCCGCCGCCCGTCTCGGCGCACTCCTGCGCTGACGCCGCCCGGGTGTCGTCCGTGCTCCATCGGGCATCCCGTGATCGGGACGACACGGGAAGTGCGGAGGTGGGGGCCGGTGCCGACGGTCGCGGAACAGTTCATCGAGGTCCTGCGCCGGGCCGGCGTCCGCCGGATCTACGGCGTCGTCGGCGACAGCCTCAACCCCGTCGTCGACGCCGTCCGCCGCACCGGCGGGATCGACTGGGTGCACGTCCGCAACGAGGAGGCCGGTGCCTTCGCGGCCGCCGCCGAGGCCCAGACGACCGGACGGCTCGCCGTGTGCGCCGGAAGCTGCGGCCCCGGCAACACCCACCTCGTCCAGGGCCTCTACGACGCCCACCGCTCGGGCGCGCCCGTCCTCGCGCTCGCGTCACAGATCCCGAGCACCCAGATCGGCACGAGTTACTTCCAGGAGACGCACCCCGAACGCCTCTTCGTCGACTGCAGCCACTACTGCGAGGCGATCGGCACCCCGGAGCAGATGCCCCGCATCCTCCGGACGGCGATCCAGCACGCGATCGGGCTCGGCGGCGTCTCCGTCCTCACCCTCGCCGGGGACGTCGCCGCCTGCGACGCCGTGAACCCCACGGGCGAGCACGACTTCCTCGTCGACCGCGGCATCGTCCGTCCGCCCGCCGACCAGATAGACCAGCTGGCGCGCGCGCTGAACCACGCCGACAAGGTCATGCTGTTCTGTGGCGCGGGCACACGGCACGCGCGCTCCGAAGTGATGGCACTCGCCTACAAGACCCTCGCCCCAGTGGGCCATGCCCTCAGAGGCAAGGAATGGATCCAGTTCGCCAACCCCTTCGACGTCGGCATGAGCGGACTCCTCGGCTACGGCGCCTGCTACGACGCCATGCAGGAAGCCGACCTCGTCCTCCTCCTCGGCACCGACTTCCCCTACGACGACTTCCTGCCCCTGCAGAACACGATCCAGATCGACCACAACCCGTCCCACCTGGGCCGCCGCACACCCCTTGACCTCGCCGTCCACGGCGACGTGGGCGAAACCCTGCGGCTCGTCCTCGACCGTGTCGAACAGAAACGAGACCGCACCTACCTGGAGGCGATGCTGCGCCAGCACACGCGCGCGCTCGAAAACGTCGTCTCCGCCTACACGCGCGACATCGAGAAACACACGCCGATCCACCCCGAATACGTCGCGAGCGTCCTCGACGACCTCGCCGCCGACGACGCGATCTTCACCGTCGACACCGGCATGTGCAACGTGTGGGCCGCCCGCTACATCACCCCGAACGGACGCCGCCGCGTGATGGGCTCGTTCGTCCACGGCTCGATGGCCAACGCCCTCCCGCACGCCATCGGCGCCCAATACGGCGCCCCCGGCCGCCAGGTCATCTCGATGTCCGGCGACGGCGGCCTCGCCATGCTGCTCGGCGAACTCCTCACCGTCCGCCTGCACCGGATCCCCGTCAAGACGATCGTGTTCAACAACGCGTCCCTCGGCATGGTGCGCCTCGAAATGATGGTCGACGGCTTCCCCGCCTACGAGACCGACCACGAACCCGCCGACTTCGCCGCGATCGCCGCCGCCGCCGGGATCGAGTCGGCCCGCGTCGAACGCCCCGGCGACGTCCGTCCCGCCATCGAACGCGCCCTCGCCCTCCCCGGCCCCTACCTCCTCGACGTCGTCACCGACCCGAACGCCCTCTCCCTCCCGCCGCACATCACCCCGAAGCAGATCAAGGGGTTCGCGCTCTCCGCGGGCAAGACCGTCCTCACCGGCGGCGTCGGCAAGATGCTCGACCTCGCCCGCAGCAACCTCCGCAACATCCCCCGCCCCTGACGCGGGGAACAAAAACCGCGACCTCCCGGTTGGCCCGGGCAACGAAAGGGGGCACGACATGTACGAGGAGTTCCAGAGGGCGCGCATGTTCTTCGACGCGAAGGACTACGTCACCGCCGCGCGGCTGCTCGCCCCCATCGTCGAGGAGGCTCCCGGCAACCGGTCCGCCGTCGAGCTGCTGGCCCGCGCCTACTTCCACAGCGCCCAGCTCGGCCGCGCCGAGCGGACGCTCCGCGCGCTCCTCGACCTGGACCCGAGCGACGGCTGGGCGCACGAGGTCCTCGCCCGGACCCTCGAACGGCAGAGCCGTCCCGGCGAGGCGCGCGTCCACCACAACCTCGCCGCCGCCATGGGCGTCGTCCCGCCCGCCCCGGTCGACGTCTCCCTCACCGCCGCCGACCTGGCCTAGGCTTCGCCCGTGGCGATCGAACCCCCCGTCGAAGACCTGCTCGACTCCATCGAGGCCGTGGACGCCGACGGCTGGTATCCGGCCGTCGACGTCCACCGGCCATGGTCGGCGGCGAACCCGCAGATCACCGGAGAATTCGCCCGTCCGGACGCGATCCGGCCCTACCTGCGCCGCGAACTGTCCGCGCTGCTGAAGGCCGGCGCGACCGTGACCGTCCGCGCGTCCCGTCCCGCCCTGGCGTTCGACGACCCCGGCTTCTTCGACGCCCTCGACGAAGACCGCGTCGACCTGCGCCACAAGAAACTCTTCCTGTTCGGCCCCGAACGGATGGCGCTCTCCCTCGACCGCCTCTCGCACTACTGCGGGACGCCCGCCGAACAGTTCCAGCGGCACGTCCTGTTCACGAACTACGCGATGCACGTCGAGGCGTTCCGCGAACGGTTCCCGGACGCCGCGGGACCGTCCCGTCCGGGCGTCCAGATGCCCGCCTGGCACCAGCGCACCCCGGACGGCACCGGCGTGAGCCTCGTCAACATCGGCGTCGGCCCGTCCAACGCCAAAACGATCACCGACCACCTCGCGGTGCTCCGCCCCGACACCATGGTCATGATCGGCCACTGCGGCGGCCTCCGGAACCACCAGGCCCTCGGCGACTTCGTGCTCGCCACCGCCTACCAGCGCGCCGACCACGTCCTCGACGAGGTCCTCCCCCTCGACATCCCCGTCATCCCGAACCACCGGCTCAACACCGTCCTGCTCGACAGCCTCGACGCCGCGAACGCCCGCTACCGCCTCGGCGTCGTCCACACCACCGACAACCGCAACTGGGAGTTCAACCAGGGCCGCACCCTCGCGATGATGAAGAGCGCCCGCAGCATCGCCGTCGACATGGAATCCGCGACGATCGCCGCGAACGGCTTCCGCTACCGCATCCCCAACGCGACGCTCCTGTGCGTCTCCGACAAACCCCTCCACGCCGAACCCAAACTCTCCGACGGCGCCCGCTCCTTCTACGAGGCCAGCAAACGGCACCACCTCGACATCGCCCTCGCCGCCCTCGACCGCGTCCGGCGCGAGTACCCCGACGGCCTCCCCAACCAGGAACTCCGCGCCGCCGACGAACCCCTCCTCGGCGCCGATCAGACCCGGTAACGCAGCAGCACCACCCCGGACCGGAACGGACGGCACTCGACCAGCCGCAACCGCGGCGTCGAGACCTCGAACAGCCGCGCGCCCCGTCCGAGCACCACGGGATGGACGAACAACCGGTACTCGTCCACGAGCCCCGCGGCGATGAGCGCGTGCACCAGCGTGATGCTCCCCGTCGTCACGATGTCCGCGCCCGGACGCTCCTTCAGCGCCCGGATCTCGTCCCCGAGATCCCCGCGCAGCACCGTGCTGTTGACCCACCCCGGATCACGCCTCGTGCGAGACACCACGTACTTCGCCACCCGGTCGAGATACTCCCCGACCCCTCCCGGCACATCCGCGTGCTCCGGCCAGTAGCCGCGCATGTCGTCGAACGTCCGCCGCCCGAACACCACCGCGTCCGCCGCCGCACTCTGCTCCCGAACCGCCTCCGCGACGTCGTCCTCGCCCCCGACGTCGAACCACCCTCCCGTCGCGTCGATCACCCCGTCGAGCGTGATGTTCTCGGTGACGATCAAGTCCCGCATGCCGCCCCCCACGTCGTCCGTCCGTCGTGGGGGGGTTCCCGCGAAAGCCCGCACGAAGCAGACGTCCGGCGCTACTCCCAGTTGCACTCGTGGTCGAAGACGTCCTGTGGGTCGATGGCGTACTCCCAGGGAACATCCGAGTGCCACGTTTCGAGGTCCCAGGTCTCGCCGCCGAGCCGACCGAGGCCGGGAATCTCATAGGCGTACATGGCATGGCAGTGCAACTGCTTCCCGACCGAGTTCACTTCCGCTTGTGTCGCGTTCGGAAGGTACGGAGTGTTGGACCACACCTGCCGCCAATGCTCCTCGAAGTCGTCTTCGGCGTCCTGGAACCCGGCCTCGGTCGGAGACACATGGACCGAGCGACGACCGTTGCCGAGATTCGTGTAGACCTCGGTCTTGTACACCCAGTCCGTCAGGTTGTAGCCGACGTAGCCGACGCATTCGGAGTGGCAGACCTCGTAGGCGTTCGACTGGCCGGGACTCCAGAGCAACTGGCGGTCACCTTCGAACTGCTGGCGAACGCCGGTGTTGCTGTCGAGAATCCCGCCGATCTTCTGGCCGCTCATCTCGTCCGACGTCGGATAGCCGAAGGTGCCGCCTTCCCACCCCCACTGTCCCCACAGTTCGCCGATCCGCCCCAGCACCGCGTGCGCGCCATTGGACCTGGTGGGATGCCAGTAGAAGGTGCCGCCCTCGAACTCCTGCCGCTTGCCCTGCTGGTCCGGGTTTGTCAGCTCGTCCCCGACCGGATACCCGAGCTTCCCTCCTTCCCACCCGGAGGAAGCCCACTTGTCGCGGATCACGCCCCAAACGGGATGGGCTCCGGTTTGCGAAGTCCAGTAGATCGAGCCGCCCTGGAAGTGGGTGTATTTCCCGCGACCGTCCGGCGTGGTGAGTTCTTCGGTCGTCGGGCAGCCCAGCGGCGAACCCTGACCTCCCATGCTCCGGTACTTCTCCAGGATCGCGCCTCTGACCCACTTGCCGCAGACCACTTCGTCGGCGGACGCCGGGACCGCCTGCACGACCATGCCGGCGAATGCGCCGACGGTCAGCAGCGCCGCCGCCCGAACCCGCGATGCAACAGATCTCGGCCGCTTGGCCATGGCAGACCCTTTCCGGGAGCACTAAAGAACATCACTGTTCATTTGGATGCACGGTAGCAACCGCTCTCCACGCACCGGAAGGGCAAAAGAGAACACCCGATATGACGTAGATCACTCAGAGGTCGGCGCCGCCGGTGGCGTCGATGACCTGGGCCGTCACCCAGCGGGCGTCGTCGGACGCCAGGAACGCGGCGATGTCGGCGATGTCGTCCGGACGCCCCACCCGCCGCAGCGCGGTCCGCCCCGACCAGTGCTCGTCGGCCTCGGCGTTCCCCCGCAACCAGTCGGCGTTCATGTCGGTGTCGACGATGCCGGGGGCGACGGTGTTCGCGGTGATACCGCGCGGGCCGAGCAGCTCGGCGAGGTTGAGCGTGAACACGTCCATGGCGCCCTTGGTGGCCCCGTAGCCCATGATCGACGGCATCGCGAGCCGCGTCACGCCGCTGCCGATGTTGATGATCCGCCCCCCGTCCCGCAGCCGCGGCAGCGCCTGCTGGACGATGAAGAACGGTGCTCGCACGTTGACCGCGTACACCCGGTCGAACGCCTCCTCCGTCATCGACTCAAGGTCCTGGTAGAGCCCCTCGCCGGCGTTGTTCACGATGATGTCGACACCACCGGACGCGTACTGCGCGAGCTCCTTGTCGAAGGCGTCCCACAACCGGTGGGCGTCACCGTGCGTCCCCAGTTCGGCCTGCAACGCGAACGCGCGCCCACCGCCCGTCCGAATGCCCGCGACCACCTCGTCCGCCGACGCCGAGTCCCGCGCATAGGTGATCGCCACGATGGCGCCCTCCCGCGCGAAGCGCTCCGCGATCGCCCGTCCGATGCCCCGTCCACCGCCGGTGACCAGCGCGACCTTGCCGTCCAGTGCGTTCATGATGACTCCTTTATTGATTGATCACTCAAGAAAAGAACCTAGCACACTTCTTGAGCGAGCGCTCTACAATGGGGCCATGGCACAGCGACAGGGGGCCCGTGGACGGCCGCGCGGGTTCGACCGGGACGCCGCGCTGCGGCAGGCGATGACCCTCTTCTGGGAGCGCGGCTACGAGGCCACCTCGGTCAGCGACCTCACCACCGCGATGGGCATCCGCCCGGCCAGCCTGTACGCGGCGTTCGGCGACAAGAAAACGCTCTTCGAGGAGGCAGTGGCCCTCTTCGGCCAGCAGCCGCAGGGCACCTTCATCGCAGCCGCGCTCCGCGAAGCCCCCACCGCACGCGAAGCGTTCGAGCGGCTCCTCCGCGACGCCGCCGTCCACTACGCAGGCGGCCCCCACCCGCCCGGCTGCCTCGTCATCACCGCCGCGACCAACGTGACCGCCGAAGACGAAGAGATCGCGACCTTCCTACGCGACCGCCGCACCGCGAACAAAACCGCGTTCCGCGACCGTCTCCAGGCCGCCCAGGACGCCGGCGAACTACCCCCGACCGCCGACCCGACCACCCTCGCGGCCTACTTCGCCGCCGTACTCCAAGGCATGTCCCAACAAGCACGCGACGGCGCCGACGAACCCGAACTAACCCGAATAGCCGACCAAGCAATGGCCGCCTGGCCCCACTGACCGCCCCCCAACCGACGGCCGCCGCAACGCTCACGGGGCCGTCCCGCTTCAACGGACGTGGACAGGGACGTCATCGGGCCGGTGCGGGGAGGCGGAGTAGTGCTCGCAGGCGGGTGAGGAAACCGGCCGGGCGACGGCCGGTAGCGGTGTGGCAGCTCGGTGGGCGTGGGGCCGCGGACGTGCCGAGTCGCGACGTCGGGTGCGGCCGGAGGCGGGTGGCCGGGTGGGGTTCGAGGCGGGGGAGCAGATCGGGCGGCGGTGCCGGGGTGGACGGTGCTGGACGAGCCGGGGGCGGTGCCGGGCGGGTTGCGGCCAGGGCCGTCTGGATCATGTCGGCGAGGGTGAAGGGGCAGGCGGCCTCTAGGAGACGGTCGCCGACCATCGACCACCAGGAGCCCGTCCACTCGCCGTGCCAGGACGGGACGCCGGGGAAGCGGCGGGCCAGGGCCGCCTGGACTCTTTCGGGGTCTTGCTCCAGCCAGGCCGGGAAGGGTCCTGCGGCCGTGTTGTGCTCGTCGTGCATGGATCGGACCTCCGTTTTCCGATCGGGCCCCCGCGTTCGGCGCCGTCCTCGTCGACGGCGCTTGCGGACATGGATGCGCGGGGGCTCACACCTGCGCCACCGCCACCGCCACCGCGAACCGGCCCGGACGTGCGGCGGCGTGGCACCTCGGCGGACGTGCCCTGACGGGCCGGGCCCGGCGGCGGCGAACACCTTCCCGGCGTCCCAGACATGACGCCGGGGCGCCGGTCACGCCGGTCGAAGCTGCTGCGGGCAAGGGAACGGAGGGACGGCGTTGTGACAGGAGGGAGCCGTCCCGCCGCTCACGTCCTCACGGGTTCAAAACCGCGAAGACGACCTTGCCGGTGTTGCCGGACAGGGGCCGCACGCCCCAGTAGCGGGTGTACTGCTCGACGACGAACAGGCCGCGCCCGGACTCGCCGTCCAGATCGGCCCGCTGCACGCGCGGCTCCTCCCAGAGGGAGTCCTGCACCTCCATCCAGAGGGAGCCGTCCTCGTTGTGCCCGAGCCGGAACATGACGTCGTCGTCCCCGGTGGTGTGCCGGATCGCGTTGGTGACCAGCTCGCTCGCGACCAGGCACGGAACAAAGTCGTCCATCCCGGTCGGCCCGAGCACCAGCCGAATGAAGCCTCGAACTTCTCCGATTGACCTCAGGTGCCGCTTGACCACCATCTCGGCGTGCGCCGCCTCGATCATGTCCAGCCCTCCTCACTGAGTGTGGCGTACTGCACACATTCAGCCACTTGCAGGGCTAGAATTGGTATGCCAAGCGAAAGTGGCGAGCAAGAGCAAAGTCCCGGCCGTAGATGCAACTTACCGAGAGAGGTAAATGATCATGGCCGTACGACGCCAGCGTCCTCAGGAGTCCCCCGCCCTCGTCGCGCTCGGACGGCAGATGCGACGACTCCGAGAAGCCAAGAACATCAAGCAGGAGACGATCGCCCACCTGACGAAGGTGAGTGCCGCCCAGGTCAGCAGGATCGAGGCTGGCAAGAAGCGCGCCACCCGCTCCTACGTGGAGTTGGTGGACGACTATCTCGAAGCGGGCAGATCACTCGTCAGCCTGTGGGAGGACCTGAACAAGGACGGCCACCCCGTCCCGATCTGGTTCGACTGGCCGCAAATCGAAGCCGACGCGATCGATCTGACCTGCTATCAACTCTCGGTCATCGCGGGGTTGGCGCAGTGCCCGTCTTACGCAGCAGCGATCCTGGTGGGCAACGACGAAGCAGTGGCCGCTCGGCTGGAACGGCAAGCGATCATC
This sequence comes from Actinomadura sp. CNU-125, assembly GCF_001942465.1. GTDB lineage: Bacteria > Actinomycetota > Actinomycetes > Streptosporangiales > Streptosporangiaceae > Spirillospora. The sequence continues at coordinate 375 of NZ_MKJY01000093.1, read as the reverse complement.
GACAAGGAGAACCCACCCTCGATGACCTTCCTGGTCGACGAGCAGACGCTTTACCGGCAAGTCGGCACGGCCGAGACCATGAGGGAACAACTCGCACACCTGATCTCCTTGAGCGAGCGTCCCAACGTGACGGTCCAAGTGGTGCTGAGTAGCGGCGAGCACGGCGGGAACGGCAGCAGCTTCATCGTGGCTACGATGGCCGATATGAGCCAGGTAGCCTATATCGAAACGGCTATACGAGGGCTCACGACAGACAACCCCGAAGACTTGGCCGCACTGTCCCGCGTTCTGGTCGACCTGAGGTGCCACGGATCTTCCGGACAGGGCCCCAACTAGAGTTGGGGAGAACCGGAAGGGAAGGTCGTTGGCACGACA
>NZ_MKJY01000092.1 GCF_001942465.1 Actinomadura sp. CNU-125 | reverse complement strand
CGCGGTGCCGGTCACCGCCGCCGGGCGCGGCGCCGGGCGTGCCACTGGTCGTGGCGCCGGACGTGCCGCCGGTCGTGTTGCTGGACGCGGTTTCCCGTGCGGCGGCGGCGTTCGCCTCGATCGCGCGCGAGGCGGCCGCGGCGCTCGCGGTTCGGGGCGCGCTCGTCTCGGTTCCGTTCGTAGCGGTTTCGCTTGCGGAGGCTTCGGGGGCGGTGCTCTGGGGGGCGTTGACTTCGGTGTTCATGTCGGTGGACGACTCTACGGCGGACCTCGCGCCGTTAGTCTCACGGGAGGACTTCGCTATTACGGCGGAACTCCTATCGCCCCACGGAACAGACAAAGCGACCGAAGGAGACACGGGTGGGCTACCCCCCGAACCCCCCGAATCCGCCGTTCCCGCCGCCTCCGCCCGGTGCGCCTCCGCCCGGTGGGCCCCCGCCCGGCGGCGCGCCCTGGCAGCCCGGCCCGATGGGGCCTCCGCCGCCCCGGCCGGGCGGCGGCAAGACCGGGCTCATCCTCGCGATCGTCGGCGGCGGACTGGCGCTGGTCGTCCTCCTGGTGGTGGGCGTCGCCGTGATCCTCGTCGGCAACGAGGACGACGGCGGTGGCGGCGGTGTCTCTTCCGGCGGCGAGATCCAGTTGCAGGTCGGCGACATCGTCGGCGGCGCGAAGGCCACGCCGCGTCCGGACGGCAGCCTCGCGATGGCGCGGCCCGGCGTCTCGTCCCCCGTCGTGGACATCTACGCCGACTTCGCCTGCCCGCACTGCGGCACGTTCGACAAGGCGAACGACCCGATGCTCAAGAAACTGGCCGTCGACGGCGGGGCCCAGGTCGTCTTCCACCCCATGGTGATCTTCAACGAGACGATGGAACCCGCGCACGGCAACGCGCTGCGGGCGGCGGCCGCGCTGCGCTGCGTCGGGAACGGGGCGCGATGGCTGTCCTACCAGGACGCCCTCTACGAGCACCAGCCGGCGTCCCTGCAGACCGAGGGCTACGACCTGAGCGAACTGGTGTCCATCGGCACAGAGGCGGGGGTGGCCGACGCGCAGTTCGAGGAGTGCGTGCTCGACCAGTGGTATGCCGAGGACGTCGAGCGGGTCAGCCAGGGGTACATCGACGGCGGCGTGAGCGGGACGCCCACCGTCCGCGTGAACGGGACCGCCCTCGGGCAGGACGAGATCTCCACGCCCGAGGCGCTGCGTCGCGCATCGAGGCCGCCTCCTGACGGGCTACGCTCACGTTTCACGGCGGTAGGGCATGTGAACGGGACGGGCACGCGGCACTAGGGAGGGCGAGCGCGATGGCGTGGAGCTGGCGTTTGGAGACGGCCGACGGCCGCACGGTGGGCATGTCGGACGAGTCGTTCTCCACCCAGGCGGACGCGGAGAGCTGGCTGGGCGAGAACTGGCGGAGCCTCCTCACCGGCGGCGCCGACAAGGTGACGCTGCTGGAGGGCGACACGGCCGTGTACGAGATGAGCCTGCACGAGCCGGAGTGACCGGCCGGGCGGAGTGACCGGCCGGGCGGAGGATCGGAGGCCGCGGGCCCCGGGGAACCGGGAGCGCCGCGGCCCTCGTGCGTCCGGGGGGAAGCTCAGGGACGGGACTCGGGGCTGCGGGTCCGCGCCGGGTCGCGGATCACCACCGGGCCGAGCACGTCGTCGATCCGCCGCAGCACGTCGGCGTCCAGCTTCACACCGGCGGCCTTCACGTTGTCGCGGACCTGCTCGGGACGGGACGCGCCCACGATCGCCGCCGACACGTTCGGGTTCTGCAGCGTCCACGCGATCGCGAGCTGCGCCATCGACAGCCCCAGCTCGTCGGCGATCGGCCGCAGTTCCTGCACGCGGGTCAGCAGGTCGTCGCTCATGTACCGGCGGATCATGTCGGAGCCGCCCTTGTCGTCGGTCGCCCGCGACCCCTCGGGCAGCGCCTGCCCCGGCTTGTACTTGCCGGTCAGGACGCCCTGCCCGATCGGCGACCAGACGATCTGGCCGATCCCCTCGCGCTCGCACAGCGGGACGACCTCGTCCTCGATCACCCGCCAGAGCATCGAGTACTGCGGCTGGCTGGAGACGATCCGGTCGAAGCCCATCTCGTCGGCGATCTTCAGCGCCCGCTCGATCTCCTCGGCGCGCCACTCCGACACGCCGACGTAGAGGACCTTGCCCTGCCGGACGAGGTCGTCGAACGCGCGGAGGGTCTCCTCCAGGGGCGTCTCGTAGTCGAACCGGTGCGCCTGGTAGAGGTCGACGTAGTCGGTGCCGAGGCGGCGCAGCGACCCGTTGATCGACTCCATGATGTGCTTGCGCGACAGCCCCCGGTCGTTCTGGCCGGGGCCGGTGGGCCAGAAGACCTTGGTGAAGATCTCCAGCCCCTCGCGGCGCTGGTCCTTCAGCGCCCGCCCGAGGACTTCCTCGGCGCGGGTTCCCGCGTAGGCGTCGGCCGTGTCGAAGGTGGTCACGCCCTCGTCGAGCGCCGCGCGCACGCACAGGTTCGCGGCGTCCTCCTCGACCTGGGAGCCGTGGGTGAGCCAGTTGCCGTAGGCGATCTCGCTGATCTTGAGACCGCTCCTGCCCAGGTGTCTGAACTCCATGCTCCAGACCCTAGCCCGCCGCGCTTCCCGGCGGATCCGGGCGCGGGACGGTCAGAGCTCTTCCTTCTCGCCGATCTTCACCTGCGGGGCGGGGACGCGCAGCCGGCGGATCTGCATGGCGCGCATCGCCGCGTACATCCCGACGCCCTTGCGGCTCTCGTCGGGGAACCGCTCGGCGGCCAGCTTCTTGATGCCGCGGCTCAGCAGCAGGCCCTCGCCGAACACCGCGAGCAGCAGCACCGGCGGCGCGAACAGCACCAGCAGGCGGGCCGCGGGGATCGGCACCAGGCTGAGCATCACGATCGCGAGCATGGCGTACATGAGGTACGAGCCGACCGTCCGGCGCGAGTCGACGTAGTTGCGGGCGAGCCTGCGGACCGGGCCCTTGTCCCGCTTGAGCAGGTACTTCTCGTCGCCCTTCTGCATCCCCTCGCGGGCCTTGACCCGGTCGGCGGCCTGCCGCTCCCGGACCTTCTTGTATGCCTCTTTGCGGTTGGACGGAGCCGTGATCGGCTGCCGGTTCCGCTTCTCGGCGTCCCGCCGTTTGGGCGTGGGACGGCCCTTTCCTCCCGGCTTTACTACCTGAGGAGGATTCGGAGGGGCTTCCTGGGTACGACGCTTGAACACGGGATCAGCCTACCGGCTGCGAACGTCGTGACTGCCTCGCACGTTACCGCGTAGGGTGATAAGAACCCCAGCAGTGGTCATTGAGCCCAGTTTGCGACTGAGCGACAGCACGAAGGGACCGGCGCCGCGCGATGAGCGTGATGAAGCGAATGTCGATGATCTTCAAGGCCAAGGCGAACAAAGCCCTGGACCGAGCCGAGGATCCTCGCGAGACGCTCGACTACTCCTACCAGCGTCAGCTGGAGATGCTGCAGAAGGTCCGTCGGGGAGTCGCCGACGTCGCCACCTCGCGCAAGCGTCTCGAGCTGCAGATCAACCAGCTCGAACAGCAGCAGGAGAAGCTGACCGACCAGGGCCGCAAGGCGCTGCAGGTCGGCCGTGAGGACCTCGCCCGCACGGCGCTGGAGCGCCGCGCCGGGATCGAGAGCCAGCTGAACGACCTGCGGGCGCAGTACCAGCAGTTGCAGGGCGAGGAGGAGAAGCTCACGCTCGCCTCCCAGCGGCTGCAGGCCAAGGTCGACTCCTTCCGCACCCGCAAGGAGACCATCAAGCCACCTACACGGCGGCCGAGGCCCAGACGAAGATCAACGAGGCGTTCTCCGGCATCTCCGAGGAGATGGGCGACGTCGGCCTGGCGATCCAGCGGGCCGAGGAGAAGACCGAGACGATGAAGGCGCGGGCCGGCGCGATCGACGAGCTGCTGGAGTCCGGCGCCCTCGAAGACTTCTCCGGCCCGAAGGACGACATCCAGGCCGAGCTCGACCGGCTGGGCGCGGGCAGCGGCGTCGACCTGGAGCTGGAGCGGATGAAGGCCGAACTCGGCCAGGGGCCCGCTCCGAAGGAGCTGAACGAGGGCACCCCGAACGCGCAGCAGCAGTCGCAGGTCGACACCTCCAAGCAGGCGTGGCCGCAGCAGCCCGGGGGTGCCCAGTGATCGTCCGGTTGATGGGCGAGGGGCAACTGGACGTCGCCGCGGACGACCTGACGGCGCTCAACGCGCTCGACGACGAACTCGAGGCGGCGATCGAGTCGGGCGACGAGACGACGTTCCGCGCCGCGCTGGTCGCGCTGCTGGACAACGTCCGCAAGGTCGGCAAACCGCTGCCCGCCGACAGCCTGGCGCCGTCGGAGCTGATCCTGCCGCCCGCGGACGCGCACATCGACGAGGTGCGGTCCATGCTCGGCGACGAGGGGCTGATTCCGGACTAGGCGGGGAGCCGGGGGCCGGGGAACGGCTACGGGAAGTCACGGGGCTGATCACCGAGAGCGAAAGGGACAACCGGCACAAAAGTCGCCGCTCGCGCGTTCTTCCTGGTGAACGGGGTTTATACCGGGGGGTGGTGGCCACATGGCCAAGACTCGTTACGCGCCGACCGGGGGCTGACGTCACGGATGCTCGTGACCATGTTCCTGCTGGGGCTGGTCTATGTCGTTTTCGTGACGGCGTTCTTCGTGCTGGCGCCCAAGTGGGGCGTGTTCGCGCTGGCCGTGGCGGTGGTGTTCCTGCTCGCCCAGTACTTCTTCTCCGACCGGATGACGCTGTTCGCGATGCACGGCCGGGTCGTGTCGCCGGAAGAGGCGCCGGAGCTGCACGGGGTGATCGACCGGATCTGCGCCATGTCGGACGCGCCCAAGCCCAAGGTCGCGATCGCCGTCAGCGACGTGCCCAACGCCTTCGCGACCGGCCGGAGCCAGAAGAAGGCCGTCGTCTGCGTCACCACCGGGCTGCTGCGCCGGCTCGACCCGGTGGAGCTGGAGGGCGTCCTCGCGCACGAGATGGCGCACGTCGCGCACAAGGACGTCGCGGTCATGACGATCGCGTCGTTCCTCGGCGTCTGCGCGGGCCTCATCACCCGGTTCGGTCTGCAGATCGGCCTGTTCGGCGGCTTCAACCGGCGGAGCAACGACCAGAACACCGGGCTGATCCTGCTGGCCGTGGTCGGCGCGAGCGCGCTCGCCTACGCCGTCAGCTTCCTGCTCACCCGGGCGCTGTCGCGCTACCGGGAGCTGTCGGCCGACCGGGCCGCCGCGCTGCTGACCGGACGGCCGTCGGCGCTCGCGTCCGCGCTCACCAAGGTCACCGGCGACATCGCCCGGATCCCGACGAACGACCTGCGGTCGGCGCAGCCGTTCAACGCGTTCTTCTTCACCCCGGCGCTCGGGCGCGGGGTCAGCGTCTCGTCGCTGTTCTCCACCCACCCGCCGCTGGACAAGCGGCTCGCCCAGCTCGGCAAGATCTCCGACCAGCTCAGCAGGGGGGCCTGACCGTGGGATTCCTGGACACGCTGCTCGGCCGCTCCAAGCCGGCCCGTCCCGACCTCGACCGGATGTTCGCGCTGTCGACCGCCGCGGTCACGCTGGAGGCCGCGACGGGATTCACCCCGACCGGCCTCGGCTCGGTGTGCTTCCGGGCCGCCGAGGGCGGCGCGTTCGCCCGCCTGCAGGACGACGTCCGCGAACTGCTGGACGCCGACGAGGGCCCGCCCGTCGAGCTGAGCACCGACACCTACGGGTACACGTGGCTGCTCGCCGAGCACCGTCCGGACGAGCTGCCCGACCTCGTCACCGACCTGCACGCCGTCAACTCCACCCTGGAGTCCGGCGGGTTCGGCCCGCACCTGCTGTGCTCCCTGGCCGGGTTCCGCGGGACGGACGGGCGGCGCCTCGCCCTCGTCTACCTCTACAAGCGCGGCACCTTCTACCCGTTCGCCCCGATGCCGGGCGACAAGCGGGACAACGCCCTGGAGTTGCAGGTGCGGAGCGCCGTGGGGGCCGACCTCCCGTTCGAGGACGACCTGGGCCGCTGGTTCCCCGTCTGGGGCGCGCCCGGCCTGTGAAGCCGGGCGCCCCCGGTCACGGCAGGGCGAGCATCTGGTCGAGGGCGACGCGGGCGTAGTGCGCGGTCTCCTCGTCGACCGTGATGACGTTCTCGACCTCGTCCCGCGCGAGCGACTCCAGCGACCGCACCAGGTGGGGCAGGTCGATGCGGTTCATCGTCGAGCAGTAGCAGACCGTCTTGTCGAGGAACATGACGTTCTTGTCGGGGTGCGCGTTCGCCAGCCTCCGGACGAGGTTCAGTTCGGTTCCCACGGCCCACGACGACCCGGGCTCGGCCGCGTCGAGCGTCTTGATGATGAACTCGGTCGAGCCGATCAGGTCGGCGGACGTCACCACCTCGTGGCGGCACTCGGGGTGCACCAGCACGTTCACGCCGGGGACGCGCGCGCGCACGTCGTCCACGGACTCCTTGGAGAACCGGCCGTGCACCGAGCAGTGGCCGCGCCAGAGGATCATCTTGGCGTCCCGCAACTGCTGCTGCGTGAGGCCGCCTTCCTTCCGGTGCGGGCTGTAGACGACGCAGTCGTCCAGCGAGAAGCCCATCTCCAGGACGGCGGTGTTGCGGCCGAGGTGCTGGTCCGGCAGGAACAGGACCTTCTTGCCCTTCGCGTATGCCCAGTCCAGCGCGCGCTTGGCGTTGGACGACGTGCACACCACGCCGCCGTGCCGTCCGACGAACGCCTTGATGTCGGCCGAGGAGTTCATGTACGTGACGGGCACCACGTCGTCGGCGACGCCCGCGTCCTCCAGGACGTCCCAGCAGTCCTCGACCTGGTCGAAGGTGGCCATGTCGGCCATCGAACATCCGGCGGCCAGGTCGGGCAGCACGACCCGCTGGTGGCCGGCGGTGAGGATGTCGGCGGACTCGGCCATGAAGTGGACGCCGCAGAACACCACGTACGGGGCCTGCGGGCGCGCCGCGGCCTCCCGGGCGAGCTTGAACGAGTCGCCGGTCACGTCGGCGAACCGGATGACCTCGTCCCGCTGGTAGTGGTGGCCGAGCACGAACACGCGGTCGCCCAGCGCGGCCTTCGCGGCGGCGGCCCGCTCGACGAGACCGGGGTCCGAGGCGGGCGGCAGCTCGCCGGGACAGTCCACGCCGCGTTCGCTGGCCGGGTCGGCGCCGCTGCCGAGCAGCAGCAGGGGCAGGTCGCGCACCGGTGTGCTCACGAGGATCTCCCTCCGGGCGACAGACTTATCGTCGCTTTGACGACTAATGATGGCACATCCGGGCGTATACGCCGATGTGACGTAGACCGCACACGATCCGGGTGTTCAAGACGGGCGATAAGCGGAATGGCCCTGTAGCGAGGTACGTTGTCCTACGGGAAGGGGCGTACGCGTCCTCGGAGGACAAGCGCAAACCGCCGCAACGCGGCGCAGCGAGACCCGGGAGCTGAACACATGACGGTTTCAGGCGAGACCACGCAGGAGACCACGGGCGTCATCATCACCGACGCCGCCGCGGAGAAGGCCAAGGGCTGCTCGAGCAGGAGGGTCGCGACGATCTCGCGCTGCGCGTCGCCGTGCAGCCGGGCGGCTGCTCCGGCCTGATCTACCAGCTCTTCTTCGACGAGCGGGAGATGGACGGAGACCAGGTCCAGGACTTCGACGGCCTGTCGGTGCGCGTCGACCGGATGAGCGCGCCCTACCTGACCGGCGCCACCATCGACTTCGTCGACAGCATCGAGAAGCAGGGCTTCACGATCGACAACCCGAACGCCTCGGGCTCCTGCGCCTGCGGCGACTCCTTCAACTGACGACCGAACCCGCCCGGCCGAGCCCGGCCCCGCCGAGTCCTGCTCGGCGGGGCCCGCCGGGCGGGCCCGCTCGTCCGGGCCCGTTCCGTCGGCTCCGTTCCGTCGGCTCCGTTCCGTCGGATCCGTCCGGGTCGGCGGGTGCGGGGCATCGGGGACGGCCGGACGATCGGGATGATCTGTCCGCGCCGTCCCTTTTCGGTTGCCCACCGAGGTGATCGGCCGCCGCGGCAAGTAGGCTTTCCGCGTCTGGAAAAGCCGGTGAAACAGCCGGACGACGACCTCGACGAGGAGAGCGACGCGTGCGCATCGCCGTGACCGGTTCCATCGCGACCGACCATCTGATGACCTTCCCAGGGAAGTTCACCGACCAGCTCCTGCCCGACCAGCTCGACCGGGTGTCGCTGTCCTTCCTGGTGGACGAACTGGAGATCCGCCGCGGCGGCGTGGCCGGGAACATCTGCTTCGGCATGGGCAGCCTCGGCAAGGAGTCGATCCTGGTCGGCGCCGTCGGCGACGACTTCGCCGACTACCGCTCCTGGCTGGAGCGGCACCGGGTCGACACCGCCTCGGTCCACGTGTCCGAGTTGCACCACACCTCCCGGTTCCTGTGCAACACCGACCAGGACCAGAACCAGATCGCCACGTTCTACGCGGGCGCGATGAGCGAGGCCCGCACCATCGAGCTGAAGCCGGTCGCCGACCGCGTCGGCGGCCTCGACCTGGTGCTGATCAGCCCGAACGACCCCGAGGCGATGCTGCGGCACACCGACGAGTGCCGCACCCGCTCGATCCCGTTCGCCGCGGACCCGTCCCAGCAGCTCGCCCGGATGGAGGGCCCGGAGGTGCGCCGCCTCCTCGACGGCGCCGAGTACCTGTTCACCAACGAGTACGAGAAGGCGCTCTGCGAGGAGAAGACCGGCTGGTCCGGCGAGGAGATCCTCTCCCGCGTCGGCGTCCGCGTCACCACCCTCGGCGCCAAGGGCGTCGTCATCGACCGGGCGGGCCAGGAAGGCATCCACGTGCCGTGCGTCCCCGTCGAGTCCGTCGTCGACCCGACCGGCGTGGGCGACGCGTTCCGCGCCGGTTTCCTGTCGGCGCTCGCCTGGAACCTGCCGCTGGAGCGCGCCGCGCAGGTCGGCAACACCATCGCCGCGCACGCCCTTGAGGCCGCCGGTCCGCAGGAGTACACCCTCTCCCGCCAGGCGTTCCTGGACCGCTTCGCCGCCGTCTACGGCGAGCAGGCGTCCGCCGAGGCCGCCCCGCACGTCACCTGCCCCAACCCGTAAGACCCCGGGACGAACGGACGACCGGGCGGCCGCACCCGCCCGGTCGTCCGTTCGCGTGCGGCGGGTCAGTACGTGCGGCGGATGTGGAAGCCCCAGCCGCCCTGTTCGAGGGTCTCCTCGCGCACGAAGTCCTGCGACTTCATCCGGCACCAGGCGGGAACGTCGGTGCGGGCCGCGGGATCGTCGGCGAGGACGGCGACGACCTCCCCGACCGGCACCTCGCGGATCCGCTCGGCCAGCATGATGATGGGGATCGGGCACTTGCGGCCCAGCGCGTCGATGACCAGCACGGGTACCGGGCCGGTCGGCTCGGGGGCGGGGACGGGCGCCGCCGCGGGCTGCCGGTTCTTGGCGCGGCCTCGGAACCTCATGGGCGGGACCGCCTCCCTGTCTCGGGGGTCGTGGGGATGCCGGAGGGCCGGCCGGAAGGCCGGGCGGGGGACCGGACGGGACGGATCACTGCGGGGTCGCTCCCAGGTCGGCGCGGAGCCGGGCGACGGTGCCGGGGAGCACGGCCAGGAAGCGTTCGACGTCCGCCGCCTCGGCGTCGCGCGGAAGCGATACCCGCACGTTCCCATGGGTGATCACTCCCATCGCCTCCAGCACATGACTGGGACGCAGCGTATCCGCCGTGCACGAACTGCCCGACGAAACCGCGAAACCCAGCCGGTCCAGTTCGGTCAGCAGCGCCTCGCCCTCCACGTACAGGCACGAGAACGTGACCAGGTGCGGCAGCCGCCGGACGGGGTCGCCGATCACCTCGACGTCGGGGACGGCGCGCGGCACCTCGGCCCGGATCCGGGCCACGAGCGCCGACAGCCGCTCCGCGTCCGCCGCCATGTCCAGGTGCCGCGCCTCCAGCGCCGCGGCCGCGGCGGCAGCGGCGGGCACGTTCTCGAACCCGGGGACGCGGCGCGCCCCCCGCTCGTCGGCGGGCAGCGGGGAACGCCACCGCGTCCCCTTGCGGATCGCGAGCACCCCGACACCGGCGGGCCCGCCCCACTTGTGCGCGCTGCCCGCCAGCAGCGACCAGCCCGCCGGGACGGCCGCGCGCCCGAGCGACTGCGCGGCGTCGGTGCACAGCGGGACGCCCGCCGCCCGGCAGTGTTCGGCGACCTCGGCGACCGGCTGCAAGGTGCCGACCTCGTGGTTCGCGGACTGCAGGCAGGCGAGCGCGGTGTCCGGACGCAGCGCCGCCGCGAACTCGGCGGGATCGACGCGTCCGGTCCGGTCGACACCGACGAACGTGACTTCGCCGCCGTCCTGCTCGTGCAGTTCGGCTGCGTGCAGGACGCTCGAATGCTCGACCGCGCTCACCACCAGGTGCGAGCCCGCTCGACGGCGCGCGCGCAGACCACCGAGGACGGCCAGGTGCACCGCCTGCGTCCCCGAAGACGTGAACGACACCTCGTCCGGACGGACGCCCAGCACGTTCGCGACACGCGCGCGGGCGCGGTCGAGGAGGATGCGGGCGCCGCGCGCCGTACCGTAGAGCCGAGCCGGGTCGGCCCAGCCGGAGTCGAGCGCGTCCAGCAGTGCGGCACGCGCGGCTGGATGCGGCGGTTCGGTGGAGGCGGCGTCGAAATAGCCGCTGGTTCCGGCCATGGCGGAACACTAACCGGGCACCCGATCGGGGGTGTGCGCGACCCTCGCGCTAGGGTGTCCAACGCACGTGTAACAGCAGAACTACACCGCCCGGCAGGCCCGGGCTTCATCCGTGGGGAAGGCATTCCGTGAGTCCGACCCGCTCTAGGGAGCGGCGTACGCCTGTGCGCAGTCGCCGCGTGATCACAAGCGCCGGCGCGCTAGGGCTGCTGGCGCTGACCGCCACCGCGTGCAGCGGTGAGGCGGCCCGCCTCGGCATGCCCGAGCCGATCAGCATCCAGGGCGAACGCATGCTGAGGCTCTGGCAGGGCTCCTGGATCGCGGCGTTCGCCGTCGGGGCCGTCGTCTGGGGCCTGATCATTTGGGCGGTGGTGTTCCACCGCAAGCGTTCCGACGACCTGCCGCCGCAGGTCCGCTACAACATGCCGATCGAGATCCTCTACACGGCGGTCCCGTTCGTCATCATCGCGGTCCTGTTCTATTTCACGGCGCGCGATCAGAACTTCGTCGAGAAGACCACTGACAAACCGGACGTCGTCGTCGACGTCACGGCCTTCCAGTGGAGCTGGCAGTTCGACTACGTCGAGAACGGGCAGAGCGTCGCCACCGTGGTCGGCCAGCCGGTCGCCCCGAACGGCCCGGCGCCCGCCAAGCCCGTCATGACGATTCCGGCGAACGAGACGGTCCGCGTCCGGCTGCAGGCCAACGACGTCATCCACTCGTTCTGGGTCCCGGCCTTGATTTACAAGAAGGACGTCATGCCGGGCTACACCAACGAGTTCGAGTTCACCGCGAACAAGCTCGGCACCTATGAGGGCCGCTGCGCCGAACTCTGCGGTGTCGACCACAGCCGGATGCTGTTCCAGCTGAAGGTCGTCACGCCGGAGCAGTACGACAAGTTCATCGCCGACGCCAAGGCCGAGAAGCAGGCCGCGCCGGCCCAAGCCGCGGGGGGTGCCAATTGACGACGATCAGCAAGGCACCGAGCGCGCCGGTCTCCGCGTCGCGGACGAGCAAGGGGCGCATCATCGCCTCGTGGCTGTCGTCCACGGACCATAAGACGATCGGCTACCTCTACCTGATCACGTCGTTCTTCATGTTCCTGATCGGTGGCGTGCTCGCCCTGGTCATGCGCGCCGAGCTGTACAAGCCCGGTCTGGGCGTCGTCAGCAACGAGCAGTTCAACCAGCTGTTCACCATGCACGGCACGATCATGCTGCTGATGTTCGCGACGCCGCTGTTCGCGGGCTTCGCCAACGTCATCATGCCGCTGCAGATCGGCGCGCCGGACGTCGCGTTCCCGCGCATGAACATGCTGGCGTACTGGCTGTTCCTGTTCGGCAGCCTCATCGTCCTCGCGGGGTTCCTGACCCCGAACGGCGCCGCGAGCTTCGGCTGGTTCGCCTACGCCCCGCTGTCGAACGCGGTCCGCTCGCCGGGCATCGGCGGCGACATGTGGGTGCTGGGCCTGGCGATGTCCGGTTTCGGCACCATCATGGGCGCCGTCAACTTCATCACCACGATCCTGTGCATGCGGGCGCCCGGCATGACGATGTTCCGGATGCCGATCTTCACCTGGAACATCCTGCTGACCTCGATCCTGGTCCTGCTCGCGTTCCCGGTGCTGGCCGCGGCGCTGCTGGCCCTGGAGGCCGACCGGAAGTTCGGCGCGCAGGTGTTCGACGCCGCGCACGGTGGTGCACTGCTATGGCAGCACCTCTTCTGGTTCTTCGGGCATCCGGAGGTCTATATCATCGCCTTGCCCTTCTTCGGCATCGTGACTGAGATCCTCCCGGTGTTCAGCCGCAAGCCCGTCTTCGGCTACATCGGCCTGGTGTTCGCCACCATCAGCATCGCGGGCCTGTCCATCACGGTCTGGGCGCACCACATGTACGTGACCGGCCAGGTCCTCCTGCCGTTCTTCTCGTTCATGACGTTCCTCATCGCCGTACCGACAGGCGTGAAGTTCTTCAACTGGATCGGGACTATATGGAGAGGCCAGCTGCGTTCGAGTCACCGATGCTCTGGTCTCTCGGCTTCCTCGTCACGTTCCTGTTCGGTGGCCTGACCGGCGTCATCCTCGCGTCGCCGCCGATGGACTTCCAGCTGTCCGACTCCTACTTCGTGGTGGCGCACTTCCACTACGTCGTGTTCGGCACCGTGGTGTTCGCGATGTTCGCGGGCTTCTACTTCTGGTGGCCGAAGTGGACCGGCAAGATGCTGAACGACCGTCTCGGCAAGGTGCACTTCTGGCTGCTGTTCATCGGCTTCCACGGCACCTTCCTGGTGCAGCACTGGCTCGGTGCCGCGGGCATGCCCCGCCGGTACGCCGACTACGCGGCCGAGTTCGAGGCCCTGAACCAGGTCTCCACGATCTTCTCGTTCATCCTCGGCGCCTCGATGATCCCGTTCTTCTACAACGTGTACATCACGTGGAAGAAGGGCAAGCGCGTCGAGGTCGACGACCCGTGGGGCTACGGGGCGTCCCTGGAGTGGGCGACGTCGTGCCCGCCGCCGCGGCACAACTTCAACTCGATCCCGAAGATCCGCTCCGAGCGGCCGGCGTTCGACCTGCACCACCCGCACGTGGGGGCGAAGGGCGAGCTGGCGGGTGCGGCCAGCGGGTCCGGATCGTCCGGCGGCTCGGACGTCTCGAAGGGAGACTGACCGATGCGCGTTCAGGCGTTCATGTTCTACGGCTGCGCCCTGTTCTTCCTCATCACCGACGTCGTGTACTGGTACTGGTCGAACGACTGGACCGGGACGACCGCGCTCGCGCTGGCGGTCGGCCTCGCCGGGCTCATCGGCTTCTACATCCACTTCACGGTGCGGCGCCTCGAACGGGCCAACGCGGGTCCGCTGTACGAGGACGACCCGGAGGGCAACATCGCGGACGCGGCCGGTGAGCTGGGCTTCTTCAGCCCGCACAGCTGGTGGCCGCTGTACGTGGGCCTGTCGGCCGCGACGATCGCGCTGGGTCTGGTGTTCGGCTGGTGGCTGTTCATCATCGGCGTCGTCGCGATCCTCATGTCGACGGTCGGGCTGGTCTTCGAGTACTACCGGGGTCATTTCGCCCACTGATCGGTAAAAACCGCCCATGAAGGGCCGGTATCCGGAATTTCCCGGGTACCGGCCCTTTCACATACTGGGCGTCGCTCCAGCGACCGGGCCGGAGCGGACGAAATGGGCGCCCAGCGAACGACCGGGGGGTCCACTGTGCGGTTTCGTTGCTCAGGACCGAGGGACCGGGGACGGCGGGCCGTCGCGCTGCTCGTCGGCGTCGGGGCGGCGGCGGCCGCGGGATGCACGGCACAGGACGGCCCGACGGCCGAGGCCGTCGAGCTGACGGTGTCGCCGCGTCAGGGCGGGACGGTGGCGCCGGACGTCCCGATCGCCGTGCAGGCGCGCAGCGGCACCATCGCGGACGTGACGGTGTCGAGCGGCGGCAAGGCCGTCGCCGGGAGCCTGAACGAGGATCGGACGGCGTGGCGGTCGCGCTGGGCGCTCACGCCCGGGCAGACCTACACCGTGAGCGCGACGGCGCTCGGCGAGGACGGGCGCAGCCGGACGCTGCGGAGCCGGTTCGCCACCGCGAAGGCGGAGCAGACGAACCCGATGACGCTGGAGGCGCCGGCCGACGGGGAGACCGTCGGCGTCGGCATCCCGATCGTCATGAACTTCGAGGAGCCGGTGAAGGACAAGGCGGAGGTCGAGCGGGCACTGGTCGTCCGCTCGAACAAGCCCGTCGAAGGAGCCTGGCACTGGGTCGACGAGCAGCAGGTCGTGTTCCGTCCGAAGGAGTACTGGCCCGCGCACACGAAGGTGTCGTTGCAGGCCCATCTGGCAGGGGTGAGCACCAGCAAGGGCGTGTACGGCGGCAAGAACCAGAACATCGACTTCACCGTCGGTGACTCCCAGATCAGCACCGCTGACGAGGACTCCCACAAGATGGTCGTGAAGGTCAACGGCAAGAAGGTCCGCACCATCCCCACCAGCATGGGCGACGGGTCGGAGCGCAGGTTCACCACGACCAACGGCGTCCACCTGGCGATGCAGAAGGACGACCCCGTCACGATGACGTCCTCGTGGATGGGGATCGCCCCGGGGAGCGCGGGGGGCTACAGCCTGACCGTGTACGACTCCGTGCGGATCTCCGACAGCGGCGAGTACGTCCACAGCGCGCCCTGGTCGGTCGGCAGCCAGGGATCGTCGAACGTGAGCCACGGCTGCATCAACGTCAGCCCGTCCAACGCGGAGTGGTTCTACAAGATGACCAACCGCGGCGACCCCATCATCGTCACGGGCACCGACCGGGAGCTGGAGCCTACAACGGGTGGAGCTACTGGCAGATGGACTGGAAGAAGTGGGTGCAGGGCAGCGCGCTGAAGCGGTCGGTGAAGACCGGCCCGAACGCCGACCCGGCGACCCTCTCGGCGCAGGCCGACGACAAGGCGGCCGAGGAGGAGCCGGCCGGCAGCTGACGGCCGGTCACCCGCCGGTACGCGGCGGCGGGACCCGGACGCCGTGCAGGCGCGCCCAGTCGCGCGCCATCGCGATCCGCTCGGGTCCCGCCGGGTGCGTCATCCACAGGAACCGCTCGACGGGGTTCGGGCTCAGGTCGGAGATGTTGCGGACGGACAGCTCGTGCTGCATCGACACGAACGTCCGCGGATCCCGCGTGAGGTCGAGCGCGTGGACGTCCGCCCGGGCCTCGATGCGGCGGCTGACGAGGTTCTGCACCGGCGCACCGACCTGCATCCCGACCGCCACCAGCGCCAGGACCAGCGCGACCGACCGCGGGTCCGCGGCCCCGCCGCCGTCGCCGTCCGCCGCGCCGCGCGGGACGACCCCGGCCCGGCGCAGCAGGCGCGGCGACGTCATCAGCGGGTACAGCAGGCACACCGCGCCCGCGACGGCGAGCGCGCCCACGAGCGTTCCCCACAGCACGTCCCGGCTGTCGGCGTGGCCGAGCTCGTGCCCGACGATCGACTCGACGCGCTCGGGCGGCGACTCCAGCAGCGTGTCGTACAGGACGATCCGGCGCGTGGAGCCGAACCCGGACACGTAGGCGTTCAGCGAGGTCGTCCGGCGGGACGCGTCGGCGACCAGGACGTCCTCGACGGGCACGCCGTCGCGTTCGGCCATGGCGAGCAGTTCCGTGCGCAGCCGCCCCTGCGGCAGCGAGTGGAACTCGTTGAAGACCGGCTCGACCACGACGGGGTAGGCGAACGACGCCGCGACGACGAGCGTGAAGGCCCCGGCGGCCGCGCCCGTCCACCAGTAGCGGGGGAAGCGGCGCACCAGCGCGTACAGGAGCAGCAGGACGATGCCGTAGACGACCCACGTGAGCCCGAGCGACTTCAGTTCGTCCACGAACCACGCGGACCAGCTCTGCGTGGAGAGGCCGTAGTCGCGCAGGACGGTCTCGCCCCAGACGTCGAACGGCAGCCCGACGACCCACAGGAGCGTCGTCACCGCCACGGTCGCCACGAGGACACGTACCGCGCGCGGACGGAAGACCCTCCACACTCCCCGGGGAGAACCGCGCTCGTGCTCCGGCTCCGCCGGGTCGTGTTCCTCTGGGAGGTCGGCCCTCTGCACGCTCGGGGAAGAGCCGCGCTCGTGCTCTGGCTCCGCCGGGTCGTGTTCCTGCGGGGGGACGTCTTCCCGAACCTTCCGGGATCGGGCGCGCTCGCGCGCTCGCTCCGGGCGGTCATGCCGTGGCGGGTTCGGCACGCGTGCCGTGACGAACCGGATGAGCCGGGCGCCCAGCGGCGTCAGCCCGAGGACGAGGATAAGGACGAGCCCGGCGGCGAGCCCCGCGTACGCGGGCGGGTTGATCGCGGCGTCGAACGCCGCGCTGCGGGCGATCTCGGCGGCGGAGTAGTCGCCGCCGGGTCGGGCCGGGCGCCGCCGCCGGGGACGGGGCCGGGCAGCGGGTTCCAGGGGGTGGTCAGGGCCAGCACGGTCCCGACTCCGGCGAACAGCGCGGCGGCGGCGACGGTCGCGGCGATCCGGGGGCGCCGCAGCCGCGGGTGCCGCTCGCTCGCCTCGCTCACGTGAGCTCCTTCTCCAGGTAGTCGAGCCACATCGCGGTGAAGCGGTCCGGGGCGAGCCCCAGTTCGTCGCGCAGCGCGGTGTTCACGGGGGTGCGCCCGGCGGCCCGGTAGAGCCGGACGAGCGTTGCCTCACCGTACCGCTCCGCGATCATCCGGCAGGCGAGCCATGCCTCCTGGTACGCCTGCGACAGGCGCCGCCGCGCCCGCGAAGTCGTCCGGTGCGGGCAGCCGCGCGGGCGCCGTCCGGCCGCGACCTCGCGGCGCAGTTCGGCGGCGGCGTCGCGGACCCCGATGTCGGCGTCGCGGTAGCCGAGGTAATCGGCGAACCCTTCGATGAGCCACAGCGGGGTGGTGCCGTCGCGGGCGCGCCGGTCGCGACGTGGGTCAG
>NZ_MKJY01000091.1 GCF_001942465.1 Actinomadura sp. CNU-125 | reverse complement strand
CGCTCGGCGCCGCGCCGCTGGCCCGGTCGATCGGCGAGCAGGCCCGGCGGGCGGGGCCGCCGGGTTCACCGGGTTCGCGCGCGGGCCCGCTCACCGCACGCGAGTCGCAGGTGCTGCGGCTGCTGGCGCGCGGCCGCTCCAACCGGGGGATCGCCGAGGAGCTGTTCATCTCCCCCAAGACGGCCAGCGTGCACGTCTCCAACATCCTGGCCAAGCTCGGCGTCGCGTCCCGGGGCGAAGCCGTCGCCGCCGCGCGCGATCGCGGCCTCGCCTGACGGCCGGCCGGCACCGACTTCGACGCCTCCCGAAGCGGTTCGGCCCGTCGTGCGGCCGACCGCGCGTCCCCCAAGATGCTTCGTCGGTTCCTCGGGGAGACGTTCGTCCGCATTCACCCGGAACGGGACGCGCCCCGGAGCCGGGCGGCTCCGGGGCGCGTCCACGCCGTACGGGTCAGGCTCCGCGCAGGGCGGCGCCGGTGCGGTCGGCGGCCGCGGCGACCGCCGCGTCCCGCGCCCCCGACGCCTCCTCGGCGGTGAGAGTGCGGTCCGGGGCGCGGAACCGCAGCGAGTAGGCCAGCGACTTGCGGCCCTCCCCGACCTGCTCGCCGGTGTAGACGTCGAACAGCCGGATCGCCTCCAGCAGGTCCCCGGCGCCGTCGCGCAGCGCCGCCTCCACGTGCGCCGCGGGGACGGCGTCGTCCACGACCAGCGCCACGTCCTGCACGGCGACCGGGTAGGTCGACACGTGCGGCGCGCGGACCGTCACCGGCTCGCCCAGGCGGCGCAGCTCCAGTTCCATGGCGCAGGTGCGGGCCGGGAGCCCGTACGCCTTTGTGACGCGCGGGTGCAGCTCACCGGCGTGGCCGACGAGCACGTCGCCCGCGTACAGGGCGGCGCAGCGGCCCGGGTGCCACGGCGCGTGCCGGTCGGCCTCGACCGTCAGCTCCACGCCGACCTCGCGGGCGACCGTGCGGGCCGCCTCGATCGCGTCGGCCCACAGCGCCGGACGTCCCGCGCCCCACCAGCCGGACGACTCGCGCTCGCCCGACAGCACGACCGCGACCCGGTGCGGCTGGTCGGGCAGCGCGGCCTCCACGGACGCGAGCGCCGCCGCGTCGGACCCCGGTCCACGGCGAGACGCGGCGCGGCCGCGGCGCGGCCGGGTCGGGCCGGAACACCACGCCCAGCTCGTACAGGGCGGTGTCGCCGAAGCCGCGGCCGGCGTTCTGCGCGAGCGTCCGCAGCAGGCCCGGCAGCAGCGTGGTGCGCAGCAGCGGCTCCTGCTCCGACATCGGGTTGGCGAGCCGCAGCGCGCGGCGCCGCGCGTCGTCGGCGGGGAGCTGCAGGGCGTCCCAGTCCTTCTCGGCGACGAACGGGAAGTTCAGCACCTCGACGTGACCGGCCCCGGCGAGCGCCCGGCCGACGCGGCGGCGCAGCCGCTGCCCGGCGGTCAGGCCCTGCCCGGCGGACGGGCGGGGCGCCCGGACCGGAATGTTCTCGTACCCCTCCAGCCGGATGACCTCTTCGGCCAGGTCGCTGGGGTCGACGAGGTCGGGGCGCCACGACGGCGGCGTCACCGTCAGCTCGTCCGCTCCCTCGACGGTGCAGCCGACCTGCTCCAGCCGCCGGACGACGGCGTCGCGCCCGTACGCGACGCCCGCGACCCGGCCCGGATACCCGGCCGCCATCGTGACGGTCGTCCGCTCGGCGGGCGCACGGCGCAGGTCACGCCCGGGACGATCGCGGCGCCGCCCAGCTCGGCGAGCAGCCGCGCCGCCCGGTGGGACGCGTGCAGCGGGAGCTCGCGGTCGACGCCGCGCTCGAACCGGTGGGACGCCTCGCTGTGCAGCCGGTGGCGGCGGCTCGTCTTCGCGATGCCGATCGCGTCGAAGTGCGCCGCCTCGATCACCATGTCGGACGAGCGGTCGTCGATCTCGGTGGCCAGTCCGCCCATCGTGCCCGCCATCGAGATGGGTCCGGACTCGTCGGTGATGAGGATGTCCTCGGGGTCGAGCGTCCGCTTGACGTGGTCGAGGGTCTCCAGCGCCTCGCCGGGGGCGGCGCGCCGCACCACGATCGGGCCGGTGAGCTTGGCCCGGTCGAAGGCGTGCAGCGGCTGCCCCAGTTCGAGCATCACGTAGTTGGTGACGTCCACGGCGAGCGACACCGGCCGCATCCCGGCGCGGTGCAGCCGGACCCGCATCCACATGGGCGTCCGCGCGTCCGGGTCGAAACCGCGGACCTCGCGCAGGACGAACCGGTCGCAGGCGGTCGGGTCGGCGATGCTCGCCGGGTACGACTCGCCGGGCTCCGCGGGCGGCTCGGTCCCGGCGGGGTCGGTGAACGGGACGTCGTAGGCGGTCGCGGCCTCGCGGGCGATGCCGCGGATCGACAGGGCGTAGCCGCGGTCGGGCGTGACGGCGATGTCGAGGACGTCGTCGCGGATCCCCAGCAGCTCGATCGCGTCGGCGCCGACCGGCGCGTCCGGGGGCAGCACCAGGATGCCGCTGTGGTCCTCGCCGATGCCGAGCTCGCTGACCGAGCAGATCATGCCCTCGGACAGCTTGCCGTAGGTCTTGCGCGACCCGATCTCGAACCCGCCGGGCAGCACGCCGCCCGGCAGGATGACGACGACGCGGTCGCCCACGGCGAAGTTCGTCGCGCCGCACACGATGTTCTGCGGCTCGCCGGTGCCGTTGGCGTCCCCGACGTTCACCTGGCAGAACCTGATCGGCTTCTTGAAGCCGGTCAGTTCCTCGATCGCCAGGACCTCGCCGACGACGAGCGGGCCGGTGATGTCGGCGCCCGCCCGCTCGACGGTCTCGACCTCCAGGCCCGCGGCGATCAGCTTCTCGGCCAGGTCGCGGCCGGTCACGCCGGTCGGCAGCGCGACGTGCTCGCGCACCCAGGAAAGCGGGGCCCGCATCAGATCTCCGTCCCGAACGGGAGGGTGAACCGGACGTCGCCCTCCACCATGTCGTACATGTCTTCCACGCCGTGCCGGAACATCAGCGTCCGCTCGACGCCCAGCCCGAACGCCCAGCCGCTATAGCGGTCCGGGTCGACGCCGCAGGCCGTCAGCACCCGCGGGTTGACCATGCCGCAGCCGCCCAGCTCGATCCAGCCCTCCGAGCCGCAGGTGCGGCACGGGTCGCCGCCGGGCTCGGCGGACGCGCCCCGGCACACGAAGCACTGCATGTCCACCTCGGCGGACGGCTCGGTGAACGGGAAGTACGACGGCCGGAACCGGGTCGACAGGCCCGCGCCGAACATCCCGGCGACGAACGCCTCGATGCCGCCGCGCAGGTCCGCCATCGTCAGCCCCTCGTCGACGGCGAGGCCCTCCAGCTGGTGGAAGACGGGGCTGTGCGTGGCGTCCAGCTCGTCGGTACGGAACGTGCGGCCCGGCGCCACGACGTAGACGGGCAGCTCGCGCGACAGCAGCGACCGGATCTGCACCGGGGACGTGTGCGTGCGCAGCACCAGCCCGGTTTCCTCCGACTCGACGAAGAAGGTGTCCTGCATCGTGCGGGCCGGGTGGTCGGGCTTGAAGTTCAGGGCGTCGAAGTTGAACCACTCCGCCTCGACCTCGGGGCCCTCGGCGACCTCGAAGCCCATGGAGACGAAGACGTCCGCCATCCGCTCCTGCATGGTGGTCAGCGGGTGCCGGGCGCCGCGCGGCGCCCGGTTCCAGGGCAGGGTGACGTCGACGGTCTCCTCGACGAGGACGCGCTGGTCGCGTTCGTCCTCGAGTTCGGCCTGGCGCTTCTTCAGCGCCTGGCGACGGCGCCGCGGGCGGCGCCGATGCGCTTGCCGGCGTCGGCGCGGGCCGCGGGCGGCAGCGCGCCGATCTCGCGGTTGGCGAGGGCCAGCGGGGATCGGCCGCCGGCGTGCGCCAGGCGTACCTGCTTGAGGGCGTCGAGGTCGGCGGCCGCGGCGATGGCGGCGAGGGCCTCGTCGCGGGCCGCCTCCAGCTCCTGCGGCTGGAGCGCGGACACCTCGACGGGGTCAAAGTTCTTATTGGGTGCAGACATGGCTGTGTGATCGACTCCGGTCGGCGTGGGACGCCCGCAGTCTAGTGCGCGGGCGGTGAGCTTCCGGTCAGCGTGCGCGTGCCGCGCGGCCCGCCGGGCCCCGGTTCCGTCGCGCGCCCGGCTCCGGGACGGTGTCAGACGGCGTAGTCGGGGGCCCCTGCGGGCACGGTAAATCGGAACTCGGCGCCGCCGCCGGGCGCGCGCCGCACGGTGATCACACCGCCGTGCGCCTCGACGAGGCCCTTCACGATGTAGAGGCCGAGACCGGTGCCGCCGCGGCGGTTGCCGCCGGGACCGCGCCAGAACTGCCGGAAGACGCGCGGGACGGCCTCGGGCGGGATGCCCTCGCCCTGGTCTCGCACCGACACGGCTGCCCCCTCCTTGTGCGCGTCCGGCTCCACCACGATTGTGACCGTTCCGGCGCCGTGCCGCACCGCGTTTTCCACGAGATTTCCCAGGATCTGGTCGACCTTGTCCGGGTCGAGCCACATCTCGGGCAGCTCGCCGCGGGTTTCGAACCGGAACCGGTCCTCGGGTTCCCCGGCCGCGACCCGGCCGGCGATGACCTTGCGGGTCTCCTCGGCCAGGTCGACGACCTGGCGGCGCATCTCCAGCCGCCCGGCCTCGATGCGGGACACGTCGAGCAGCTCGGTGATGAGGCGTGTCACCCGGTCGGCGTCGGCGTTGACCGTCTCCAGCATGACGCGCTTCTGGTCGTCGTTGAACCGGTGCCATTTGGCCAGCAGCGTCGCGGTGAACCCCTTCACGCTGGTCAGCGGCGACCGCAGCTCGTGGGCGACGGTCGAGACCAGGTCGGCGCGGTCGCGTTCGCGGCGCGCGCGCTGCTGGGCGTCGCGCAGGCACACGGTGAATCGTTCCACGCGGCCTTCGGCGTCCCGCCGGTACGCGGCGGTCACCAGCAGTTCTGTGCCGCCGGGGCGGAACAGGGTCTGCTCGGGGTGCCGGACGCGGGTGGACAGCCCCTCGTAGGGGGCGAGGCACTTCCACCAGTCGCGGCCCTCGGCGTCGTGCAGCGGGAGGACGTCACGGAAGTCGCGGCCGACCGCCTCCGCAGCCGGGATGCCGGTCATGCGCTCGGCGGCGGCGTTGAAGGTCACGATCCGGGCCGCGCCGTCGGCGACCAGCAGCCCGTCGGGCAGGTCGTCGGCGGGGTCGCGGACGGGGCCGGGCGCAGGCACGCGCGCGGCCACGCGCGGGGGTTCCTCTCCGCCCAAAGCGGCCTCCAGAACACCGAGGGGGACGCGGCCTGTCGGATACGACTCTATCGGCAGTCCCGCACCCCCGGGGACCCGAGAAAGACCGTGAGGCAAGGCTTTTGTGGCCTTCCCGGAGGCCACCGCCGCCACGACGCTCCCTTCGGCGGCCCCATGAGACGGCCCCCGACCGCACCCCGGCGATAGCGCCCCCGCACCACCGGCCGACCGACTCCCCCGCAGCCGACCATCGCCCGACGGCGCGGGGAGCAGCACCCACGACGGCCTCCCCCGCGCCGCTCGTCCACGGTGGTTCGGCCCCGGTATTCGATCGCCGCAGCGTTCGTCCACCGCGATCTTCGTCCGGCCGCAACCGTCCGATCGGGCGTGCGGCTCGGCCGCCCGCGGAGATCGGCCGCCACGGCGTCCGTCCGGACGGTCGCGTTCGACCGACGTGGGGTTCGGCCGGGCGCGGGTCAGACGCAGGCTTCGTCGGGGTCGTTGTGGAGCGGGAAGAGGCGGTGCAGGCCGGTGATGCGGAGCAGGCGGCGCTGGGCGGGGCGGACGCGGGCGAGGGAGATGCGGCCGCCGTCGGCGGAGATCTCGTTGTGCGCGGCTACGAGCGACCCGAGGCCCGTCGCGTCGCAGAACGCGACGCCGCCGAAGTCGACGACGAGGTGCCGCAGGCCGGTGGCGTGCAGGGCGACGAGACGGGCGCGCAGCGTGTCGGCGGTGTGCAGGTCGATCTCGCCGGTCACCGCGACGACCGCGGTATCACCGTGCACGCGGGCGACGTCGATCCCGAGGCCGGGGAGCCCCTGCGGTGCGCCGCCGTCGCGCGGCGGCGGGAGGACGGCGGTGCCGGTGCACCTGATCTCCGGCCCCGGCCTGCCCGGCCGTCCGGCCGCGTTCTTGGTCATCACGTTCGCCCCCAGTTCGCACGGCTCCGTCGCCGCCCTGGTCAACACAGTAGGCATCCGGTGGAACGCTAGAACTCCCTCGCCGGTCCAACATCTCGTCCTACTTGGGGACGAGGCCCGGCGCGGGGCGGCCCCCGCCACGCGTCCACGGAAGCGACCATTGTCCCAGGCGGAGCGTCCGTTCGTGGCCGATTCGGCGACCTGATGCGGCCAACCGGCCACGGAACGCAGTCGCCGGGCCGGTCGCCCGGGTCAGCCGCCGCGTTGCGCGCGGGCGGACGCGTAGAGGCAGACGGCCGCGGCCGTCGCCAGATTGAGGCTCTCGGCGCGGCCGTAGATCGGGACGCGCACGACCTCGTCGACGTGCTGGAGGATCTCGTCGGGCAGCCCCCACGCCTCGTTGCCGAACACCCAGGCGGTGGGCCGCGCGAGCACGCCGTCGTCGATGGCGGCGTCGAGGGTGCGTTCCCCCGCGCCGTCGGCGGCCAGGACGGTCAGGCCCGCGTTCTTCAGCTCGGGGATCAGCTCGTCGAACCGGGGGCCGACCACGACCGGCAGGTGGAACAGGCTGCCCGCGGAGGCGCGCACGCACTTGCCGTTGTAGGGGTCGACGGACGCGTCGGTGAAGACGACCGAGTCGGATCCGGCCGCGTCGGCGGTGCGCAGGACCGTCCCGGCGTTGCCGGGGTCGCGGACGTGCGCGAGCACGGTCACCAGCGGCGGGCGGCCCGCCAGGGCGTCGCCGAGGGGAACGTCGACGAACTCGCAGACCGCGAGCAGCCCCTGGGGGGTGACGGTCTGGGCGAGTTCGGCCATGACCTCGCCGCTCACCCGCAGCACCGGCGCGCCGGCGCGTTCGGCGGCGAGCACGAGGTCGTGGTGCCGGGACTCGGCCTCGGCCGTGGTGTACAGCTCGGCGAGCCCGCCCGGGATTCGCAGCGCCTCCCGTACCGCCTGCGGTCCCTCGGCGAGGAACCGGCGTTCACGGCGGCGGAACGCGCGCTTGGCGAGCCGCCGAGCGGACTTCACCCGTGGTGATCGCAGGGAGGTCAGCTCGCGGCCCGCCATATCGCTGTTTTCGCCTGGTCGCCGGCGGGCCGGCTCAGGCGGCCTTCCCTTCTGCGGGGAGGGCGTCCTTGGCCACCTGCACGAGGGCGGCGAACGCGGGGGCGTCGTTGACGGCCAGCTCGGCCAGCATGCGCCGGTCGACCTCGATCTCCGCGGCCTTCAGGCCCTGGACGAACCGGTTGTAGGTGATGCCGTTGGCGCGGGCGGCGGCGTTGATGCGCTGGATCCACAGCCGGCGGAACTGGCCCTTGCGGTCCTTGCGGTCCCGGAAGGCGTACGTCATCGAGTGGAGCTGCTGCTCCTTGGCCTTGCGGTACAGGCGCGACCGCTGGCCGCGGTAGCCGCTCGACCGCTCAAGGACGACCCGACGCTTCTTGGCGGAATTGACCGCCCGCTTCACGCGTGCCACGTGCTGAACTCCTTCGTGGGGGCCGGGGCCGTCCTGGACCCGGCCGGTCGCTGATGTTGCCGGTCGAGTGCTACTTGCGCAGCAGCTTCTTGATGTTCTTGGCGTCGGCGTCGGCCACCACGGCCGGGCCGTCGAGGCGGCGGGTGCGCTTGGACGGCTTGTGCTCGAGCAGGTGGTTCTTGTTGGCGCGGCGGCGCATCACCTTGCCGGAGCCGGTCAGCTTGAACCGCTTCTTGGCACCGCTGTGGGTCTTCGTCTTCGGCATGGCGCCGTCGTCTCCCTCGTTCCGGCCTCCGCGCGGCGGCACGGAGGCGTGCCTGATCGGCGCATCGCGCGGCGGCGGGCGGCGCTCTCGCGCCCGCGTCCCGTGTGACGCGCCTGGTCAGGCGTCAATGTACGTGCGTGACGGCCTCACGTGACCGCGAGGCCGCGGTTCGGGCCCGCCGTGGCGGCAGGCCCGGGCCGGTTCTTCCCGGGGAGACCGTCCCCGGGCTCCCCGGCGGCGGCCCGGCCGGGGCCGGGCCGAAGACCGCGTTCAGTCGTCGCACCGGACTCGCCGTCAGGCGGTGCCGGCCTCTTCCTGTCCGCGGGCGGTCTTCTTCTTGTGCGGACCGATCACCATGATCATATTCCGGCCGTCCTGCTTGGGTCGCGACTCGACGAAGCCGAGCTCCTCGACGTCGTCGGCCAGCCGCTGCAGGAGCCGGCGACCGAGCTCCGGGCGGGACTGCTCACGACCACGGAACATGATCGTGACCTTCACCTTGTCCCCGGCCTTCAGGAACCGCACCACGTGACCCTTCTTGGTCTCGTAGTCGTGCGGGTCGATCTTCGGGCGGAGCTTGATCTCCTTGATGACCGTGTGCGCCTGGTTCTTCCGCGCTTCACGGGCCTTCATCGCGGACTCGTACTTGAACTTGCCGTAGTCCATGAGCTTCGCGACGGGCGGACGCGCGGTGGGCGCCACCTCGACGAGGTCGAGGTCCGACTCACGCGCGAGTTCAAGGGCCTTGGCGATGGGCACGATGCCCACCTGTTCGCCGTTCGGGCCGACGAGCCGGACCTCGGGCACGCGAATGCGGTCGTTGATACGCGGTTCGGCGCTGATGGGACCTCCTTGGGGCCGTTCTCAAGTTCTGGGACCGGTCGTACCCCGAGGCTTCCCACGAGAAAAGCCCCGCACGACTCGCATACGGGGCCACCTTCGGTCTCCCCGCGACGGACTGCCGCCCGGGGACGACGGCGCACCGGACGCGTCGCGTCCGATCGCCGGACCGTTACCCACCGGCCTTCCGGCCGGTCAGGTGGGAGATGGCCTCCGCTTGAGCGCCCGGCGCGTGCGACTTGGTCGGGTCGCGCGCACAGGGCCGGTCGGCCACCAAGACTACCACCATCGGGGGCGTCCCGGAGCACGCTCCGGCCGTCGCATCGCCGCCGCCTCCGCCGCGCCGACGGCGGACGCGCCGGACGAGCCGAGCGTCGAGTGAGGTACGCCGGTCACCGGCGTCATGTGGGTCAACCGGCGGGAGCCTCCCGGCATTCCCGCGATGCGCCGCACCCGGCACGGTCCGTCCCGAAGCCGGACGGACGGCCGGTCAGCCGCGGCGGGCCAGTTCGGCCTCCCCGGCGGCGCGCATCGCCTCCACGGGGACGTCGGCACGGCCGGTCATCAGCGTCACCTGCCGGACGGCCTGGTGCAGCAGCATCGGGAAGCCCCCGACGACCGTCCCGCCCGCCCGTTCGACGGCCGCGGCGAGGGCGGTGGGCCACGGCGCGTAGACGACGTCGAACAGGGCCGCGCCGGACGCCGCGACGGGTCCGGCGAACGCGTCGGCGGCGCGTCCGGGCAGCGTCGACACCACCAGCTCCGCCGGGAGGTGGTCGCGGACGCGGTCGAGCGTGACGACCTTGACCGCGAGGCCGAACCGCTCCCCACCGCGGCCGTCCCGGCGGCGCGTTCGGGCGTCCGGACGGCCACGACGGCCTCGGCCGCGCCGAGCGGGGCCATCGCGGCGAGCGCGGACGCGCAGTGGCGCCGCCCCCCAGCACGACGGCGGACACCGGCGCGGCGATCCCCGCCTCGGTGAGCGCGGCGACGATGCCGTGCACGTCGGTGTTGTCGGCGTGCCGGCGTCCGTCCCGCAGGACGAGCGTGTTGGCGCCGCCGACCCCGGCGGCGAGGTCGGTCACCGAGTCGGCGAGGTCGAGCGCGACGCGTTTGAGCGGCATGGTCAGCGACAGCCCGGCCCATTCGGGGCCGAGCCCGTCCAGGAATCCGGCCAGGTCCCGCTCGCCGCACTCGACGGCGTCGTACGTCCAGGCGGCGTCCAGTCCCATCGCCGCGTACGCGGCCCGGTGCAGCACCGGGGACAGCGAGTGCGCGATCGGGGAACCTAGCACGGCCGCGCGGCGGCCGGTGCGGCCGTTGTCGCCCACATTTCCTCCTTCACGAGAACGGGGCCGCCCGGCGGTCCCGCCGGGCGGCCCTCGGTGGTGCTGCCGGGATCAGCTCAGTTGCCGCCCTGCTTGGCCAGCCACTCCTCGAACTCCCGCTCGTTCTTCGCGTGTTCCTCGTAGGTCTCGGCGAACTTGGTGACCTTGTTGGTGGGGTCGGTGGCGACGAAGTAGAGCCACTTCCCGTCCTCGGGGTCCAGCGCCGCCTCGATCGCGTCCTCGCCCGGGTTGCTGATCGGCCCGGGCGTCAGCCCCGCGTGCTGGTAGGTGTTGTACGGGTGGTCGATCTTCGTGTCCGCCACCGTCACCGCGAGCCGCCGCTCGCCGAGCGCGTACAGCAGGGTCGTGTCGAACTGCAGCTTCATCCCGATGTTGATCCGGTTGTAGATCACCCGGGAGATCTTGGGCAGATCGGAGGGCTTGCCGCCCTCGGCCTGCACGAGGCTCGCCAGCGTGATCACCTTCGCCGGCTCCAGGTCGGCCTCCTCGGCCTTGCTCTCCAGCCCGCTGGATTCCGCGTACTGGACGAACCGCGCCACCATCTGTTTGAGGATGTCGCTCGCCGAGCCGTTGGGATCGAGGTTGTAGCGGCCGGGGAAGAGGTAGCCCTCCACCTTGCCGCCCGCGTATTCCGGCAGCCCGAGGTCACCGGTGTCCTTCGCGGCCGCCGCGAAGTCCTCGATGGGGATGCCCGTCTTGTCCGACAGCAGCTTGTACGTCTCGGTGGCGCGCCGTCCCTCGGGGATGGTGATCTGGTTGCCGCGCGGGACTTGGGATCCAGCAGCATCGCCATGGCGGCCTTCGACGACATCTTCGTGTGCATCTGGTAGAAGCCCGGCTGGACGCTGGACGAACGCGTCTCCGCGTTCCAGACCTTCACGAACGCGCGGGCGCTCTTGACGACGTCGTGCTCCTCGAGCGTCGCCGCGATCGCCATGCCGCCGGCGCCGTCCTTGACCTGGACCGTGACGCTCCCGGTTCCGGCGCGTCGTAGTCCGGCGGGTTGAGCCGGTTGTCGAGCATCGCGAACCCGAGCACGCCCGCGGTTCCGAAGATCGCCACGAGGAACGCCAGCGCGAAGAACACCGCCGCGCGGCCGTTGCGGCGGCGGCGTTTCTGCTGTTTGCGCCGGCGCCGCTGATCGCGGCGCCCCCCGGGGCCGCCCTGCCGGCCGCCCTGGGGTTCTGAGAAAAGATCCAAATCGTTCATGAGCTTCCCCGGACGATCTCGCCTGGGGGTCGCCCAGTCAACCGTTCCGCGTCAAGTGCCGCCTGGAGCAGCACCGCGGCCGCCGCCTGATCGACGACCCGGCGGCGGTCCCGGCCGCGCACGCCCCCGGCGCGCAGGCCGCTTTCCGCCGTCACGGTGGTGAGGCGCTCGTCGTAAAGCCGCACCGTTCCCTCGGGCAGCCGCCCGGCGAGGCGCCGCGCGAAGGCGCGCGCCGCCTCCGCCGCCGGGCCCTCCCGGCCCGACAGCGTGGTGGGCAGCCCGACGACGACCTCGATCGCCTCGTGCTCCGCGGCGAGCTTCATGAGCCGGTCGACGTCCCCCTTCCCGCTCTTGACGGTCTCCAGCGGGGAGGCGAGAACGCCGCCGGGATCGCAGCGCGCGACGCCCACGCGGACGCTGCCGACGTCGACGGCGAGACGCACACCCTGCCTCACCGTCCGGCCCCCCAGGGCCCCTTACCCCCGGCTGCGGGGCTCACGCGGCCCCTACGGCTCGTTCGACCGCGCCGATCGCGGCGTCCACGGCGATGGGTCGGCGCCGCCGCCCTGGGCGAGGTCGTCCTTGCCGCCCCCGCCGCCGCCGAGCGCCTTGGCGGCCAGCCCGACGAGCGCGCCGGCCTTCAGGCCGCGCCCGCGGGCGCCCTCGGTGACCGCGACGACCACGACCGGGCGGTCCTTGGGGACGCCCGCGATCATCACCACGGCCGGCCGGGCGGCGAGCCGGCCCCGCACGTCGACGGCGAGCTTGCGCAGGTCGTCGGCGCCGGTGCCGTCGGGCGCGCGGTGCGCGGCGAACGCGACGCCGCCGAGGTCGCGGGCGCCCTCGGCGAGGGACCCGGCGATCTGCAGCACCTGCGCGGCGCGCAGCCGGTCGAGTTCCTTCTCGGCGTCCCGCAGCCGGGACACGATGCCGGAGATCCGCTCGGGCAGTTCCTCCTTGCGGGTTTTGAGCTGCTCGGCGAGCTGCGCGACCAGGACGTTCTCGCGGGCGAGGAAGCGGAAGGCGTCGATGCCGACGAGGGCCTCGACGCGGCGGACACCGGCGCCGATCGACGACTCGCCGAGCACCTTGACCAGGCCGAGCTGACCGGAGCGGGCGACGTGCGTGCCGCCGCACAGCTCGCGGGAGTACTCGCCGATCTCGACGACGCGTACCTCGTCGCCGTACTTCTCGCCGAACAGGGCGAGGGCGCCCATGGCGCGCGCTCGTCGATCGAGGTGTGGAAGGCGCGGACGTCGTGGTCGCCGACCAGAACCTCGTTGACCTCGTCCTCGACGTCGCGCAGCACGCTCTCCGGGACGGCGCCGGTGGCGGTGAAGTCGAACCGGAACCGGCCGGGCGAGTTCTCCGACCCGGCCTGCGCGGCGGACTCGCCGAGCGCCCGGCGGAACCCGGCGTGCACCATGTGGGTCGCGCTGTGCGAGCGGGAGATCGCGCGGCGCCGCTCGATGTCGATCTCGGCGTACGCGGAGTCGCCGACCTGCGCCTCGCCGGCGCGGACGCGGCCGCGGTGCACGATCAGTCCCGGCAGCGGCGACTGGACGTCGTCGATCTCGACGACGGCGCCGTTGCGAACCGGATCACGCCGTGGTCGGCGAGCTGGCCGCCGCCCTCGGCGTAGAAGGGGGTGCGGTCGAGGACGACCTCGACCTCCGCGCCCTCCCCGGCGGCCTGCGCGCTGGCGCCGTTGATCAGCAGCCCCACCAGGCGGGCCTCGCCGGTCACGTCGGTGTAGCCGGTGAAGTCGACCCGCCCGCCCGCGCCGGTGAGCAGCGAGTCGAGGACGGAGACGTCGAGGTTGCCGGTCTTCTTGTCGCGGGCGTCCTTCTTGGCGCGGTCCCGCTGCTCCTGCATGAGCCGCCGGAAGCCCGTCTCGTCCACCTGCAGGCCCTGCTCGGCGGCCATCTCCAGGGTGAGGTCGATGGGAAAGCCGTAGGTGTCGTGCAGCTTGAACGCCTGGTCGCCGGCCAGCGCGGACCGTCCGGAGCCCTTGGTCTCGGCGACCGCGGTGTCGAAGATCGCCGTGCCGGTGCGCAGCGTCTGGAGGAAGGACTCCTCCTCGGCGTCGATGACGGCGTGGATGTTCGCGGCGGTGCGGACCAGCTCGGGGTACTGCTCGCCCATCGCGGCGACGGCGACGGCGGTCAGCTCGTGCATCAGCCCGGCGTCCTGGCCGCCGAGCAGCCGCAGGTTGCGGATGGAGCGGCGCAGAATGCGGCGCAGCACGTAGCCGCGGCCCTCGTTGCCGGGGCGGATGCCGTCGGCGACCATCATGGTGCCGCTGCGGACGTGGTCGGCGATGACGCGCAGCGACACGTCCGCGCGGTGGTCGCGGCCGTAGCGGGCGCCGGTCAGCCCGGCGGCACGGTCCAGACGCGCCACAGCGTGTCGGTCTCGTAGATGTTGTCGACGCCCTGCAGGATCGCCGCCATGCGCTCCAGGCCCATGCCGGTGTCGATGTTCTTGGCGGGCAGGTCGCCGAGGATCGGGAAGTCGGTCTTGCTCTCCCCCGGGCCCCGCTCGAACTGCATGAACACGAGGTTCCACACTTCGAGGTAGCGGTCCTCGTCGACGACCGGGCCGCCCTCGCGGCCGTACTCGGCGCCGCGGTCGTAGTAGATCTCCGAGCAGGGCCCGCAGGGGCCGGGCACGCCCATCGACCAGAAGTTGTCCTCCATGCCGCGCTTCTGGATGCGGTCGAGGGGGACGCCGACCTTGTTGTGCCAGATGTCGCGGGCCTCGTCGTCGTTCTCGAAGACGGTCACCCACAGCTTCTCTTCGGGGAACCCGAACCCGCCGTCGTCGCGGGAGCGGGTCAGCAGCTCCCAGGCGAACGGGATCGCCTGCTCCTTGAAGTAGTCCCCGATGGAGAAGTTCCCCAGCATCTGGAAGAACGTGGCGTGCCGGGTGGTCTTGCCGACCTCCTCGATATCGGGGGTCCGCACGCACTTCTGGGCGCTGGTCATCCGCTGCGAGGGCGGCGTCCGCTGGCCGAGGAAGTACGGCTTGAAGGGGACCATGCCGGCGTTGACCAGCAACAGCGTCGGGTCCTCGGCGACCAGGCTCGCCGACGGAACCACCGTGTGCCCGCGCTCTTCGAAGAACTCGAGGAAGCGGCGTGCGACCTCTGCCGACTCCATATCAGTGGCCATCCTTGTCGTCATCGATGATCGTGTAACGCCCGCGCAGCACCCGGTGGGGCCGGGCGCCGTCCTGCTCGGGCGGGGCCTGGTCCATCCGGACGGCCTCGCGCAGCTCCTCCTCGCGGGCCTGCATCTCGCTGCGGACGTCCGCAGCGAACAGTTTCAGCCGCTCGCCCGCGCCCTGCCCGCCGGCCACGCGCGCGCCGCGACGCTCTCGGGCGTCAGCGAGCGCGCGAACCGCTCGACGCGGCGCTTGACGCGGTGCGTGGCGTAGACGCCGGCCCCGGCGCCCACCGAGAGCCAGAACAGCCGTTTCACCGGCGCCCCCTTCCGGGTTTGCGGGCCGGGCGGCCCGATTCCAGCCGCGGCCGGCCGGAGTCGGCGGGCCGGGACTCGCCCTCGCGGTTGCCGATGGCCTTGCGGACCCCGTAGGAGAACGCGGCGGCCTTCACCAGCGGGCCGCCCACCACCGACGTCATGACGGTGGTGACGGCCGAGACGTTCTGCGTGACGCCCGCGACCTGCTTGGTGATGACGTCGGTGCGGCCGAGCTGCTCGTCGGCCCGCTTGACCGTCCGCGTCATGTCGTCCAGCAGCGGGCCGGCCTGCTCGCCGATGTCGCGGACGACCTTGCCGGCCTCGTCGAGGAGCCGTGCGAGCTTCAGCAGCGTGAGCGCGACGAACGCGACGAGCACCGCCCAGAACACGGCCACGATGAGGCCGGCAACCTGTCCACCAGTGAGCATCAGGGCTTTCCGTTCGCTGTGTGTTCCGCCCGGGGCCGGGCTTCGCGCCGGCCCGCGCCGGCCGGCATGCCGACCGACCCTACCGGGCCGTACGGTCCGGCCCCCCGCGGCGCGGACCCCGCACCCGGGGCATCCCGGTCAAGATTAACGGGATCGGGCGCCGATGCCGGGAGCATCGCCCTCGGCGCCGCTTTCCCCGCCGCTTCCGCCGCCGTCACCGCCGCTCGCCGCTCCCCCGCAGCACCGAGCGGATCCGCGCGAGGACCTCGGTGAAGCGGGACTCGGCGCCGTGCCGGGTCGGGCGATAGTACTCCCGCCCGTGCACCGCGTCCGGCGCGTACTGCTGCCGGACGACGCCGCCGGGGTGGTCGTGGGCGTACTTGTAGCCTTCGCCGTGCCCGATCTTGGCGGCGCCCTTGTAGTGGGCGTCGCGCAGATGCCCGGGGACGGGACCGGCGAGCCCCTTGCGGACGTCGCCGAGCGCCCCGTCCACCGCGCTGATCACCGCGTTGGACTTGGGGGCGAGGGAGAGATGGATCACCGCCTGCGCGAGGTTGATCCGTGCCTCGGGCAGCCCGACGAACTCGACGGCCTGCGCCGCGGCCACCGCCGTCGGCAGCGCGGTCGGGTCGGCCATCCCGACGTCCTCGCTGGCGTGCACGATCAGCCGCCGGGCGATGAAGCGGGGGTCCTCCCCGGCTTCGATCATCCGGGCGAGGTAGTGCAGCGCGGCGTCCACGTCGCTGCCGCGGATGCTCTTGATGAACGCGCTGATGACGTCGTAGTGCTGGTCGCCCTCGCGGTCGTAGCGGACGGCCGCGCGGTCGACGGCGCGCTCCAGCACGTCGGGGTCGATCAGCGGGACGTCCTCGGCGGCATCGGCATCGGTGTCAGCATCGGCGTCGGGCTCCGTGTCCTGGTCCGTGCCCCGGTCCACGACGAGCGCGGCGGCCTCCAAGTAGGTGAGGGCGCGGCGCGCGTCGCCGCCCGCCAGCCGGACGAGGTGGTCCTCGGCGGCGGGGTCGAGCCGGACGGCGCCGCCGAGCCCGCGCTCCTCGGCGATCGCCCGCGCGACCACCTCGCGCAGCGCGTCGTCGCCGAGCGGCTCCAGGGTGAGCAGCAGCGACCGCGACAGCAGCGGGCTGATCACCGAGAAGAACGGGTTCTCGGTGGTGGCGCCGATGAACGACACCCACCGGTTCTCCACGGCGGGGAGCAGCGCGTCCTGCTGGGCCTTGTTGAACCGGTGCACCTCGTCGACGAACAGGACGGTCTGCCGTCCGGTCATGCCCAGCTCGCGGCGCGCCAGGTCGATCTCGGCGCGGACCCGCTTGACGCCGTCGCTGACGGCGGAGACCTCCACGAAGCGGCGGGAGGTGACGTGGCTGACGACCGTGGCGAGCGTCGTCTTGCCGGTGCCCGGCGGGCCCCACAGGACGAGCGACATCGGGGCGTCCCGGTCGACGAGCTGCCGGATCGGGGTGCCGGGGCCGAGCAGATGCCCCTGCCCGACGACCTCGTCGAGCCCGCGCGGCCGCATCCGGACGGCGAGCGGCTGCGCGCCCGTCCCCGCGGACGCACCGGACGCACCGGGCGTCCGGAACGTGCCGGACGTCCGGCCCGCGTCACCGGACGTGTCGTCGCGGGCGCCGCCCGTGATCGCCGGATCGTCGAACAGGCTTTCCGCTTGGCCCGATTCCGCCCTGCTGGTCACCCTCCGACATTATCTCTCCCGGGGGACACGCCGATCCGCCCACGGATCCGGGAACCGCGGGCCCCGCGGGCGCGTTGAACCGGCCCGGAGGAGAGAGCGAAAAGTGACCGAGTCGAAGACGGCCCCGGTGCGGCCGAACAGGTGGAGCGGGCTCGCGGGCCTGCTCGTCGCCGTGTTCGTCGTGGCCGGGCTGGTGGCCGGCTACGGGCTCGGGCACGCGCCGCCGACGCGGATCTGTACCGAGCACGCGGTCCGCGCGCCGTCGCGGCCGCCGAGGCGCCCGGCGGCCCCGCGTC
>NZ_MKJY01000090.1 GCF_001942465.1 Actinomadura sp. CNU-125 | reverse complement strand
CTGAGGCCCCCCGGGCCGCCCGGTACAGGGGCCCGGGGCGGCCCGGGCGCACACCGCCGCAGCCATGGACGGACGCGCGGTGCGCGGCGGAACCGCGGCACCGCGCCGCACGCGACGAGGGGAAGGGGACGGGGACGGGTGAGCGAACACATCGAAGAAACGGCGGCCGACGGCGGCGCGCTGGACCACGGGACGTACGAGGTGCTGCGCGCGCGGCTCGCCGAGCACGCGGGCGAGCTGGCGCGGCGCGCGGAGGCGCTGAACGCCCGGCGCCTGGAGGTGTTCGGCGGCGGCGGCCTGCGGCTCGCGGGCACCGAGCGGATCCGCACCCCGTCCGCGCGGGTCCCCCGCGACGTCGTCGCGCTCGGCGGGACGCTCCTGCTCGGCGGCTCGCCCGCCCCCGGAGCGAAGCCCGAGACCGCCCCCGAAGACGTCTTCTCCCTGCACGCCGTCACCCCCGCCGACGCACGTCCGGGCCCGGCGGTCGTGCCGGTGGGGCCGGGGGCGTGCCGGGGCTGCTCGATGATCAGCGGTTTCGGCGCGACTTCGCCGACATGTACCGCTATTACCGGCAGGCGCGCCTGCTCCGGCTCCGCCTCCTCGACGGGCGCCTGCTCGCGGTGTTCCAGACGGGTCCGCGCCTGTCCGACCTGCGCGTCCTGCGCTGGCGCGTGGCCCCGGACGGCGCGGTCGGCTACGAGGACAACCACGGCGAGCGCGACGACCGGTTCCCGCCCGCGCAGGACGTCGACTGGACCGAGACGACCCGCGACGACCACGTCCCCGGGCGGCGGCCGTACATCGCGATCCGGGACGCGCTGCGCGTCTCGACGGTCGGCGGCGCCCTCACGGTCGCGGCCGCCGACGGCGCGGAGGTCTGCACCGAGCCGGTCGACGAACCGCTGCAGAGCCTCGCGGACGCGGACGTCCTGCACGCGCGCGTCGGCGCGCTGATCCTGCTGCGGATCCGCCCGTACAACGAGACGGCGTGGCGGCACCTGGTGTTCAACACCCGCACGCGCGACGCCGTCCGGCTCGACGGCCTCGACCGGGCGTGCATCCGCCTGCCCGGCGACGACGGCGTCGTGTTCCCGGGCGGGTTCCTCCTCGACACCGGCACCGTCAAGACGTTCGACACCGACGTCGCCGGCCTGGAGTACGAGCGGACGATCCGCTCCCCCAACGGCGAGGACGTCGTCTACGCGTTCTGCTCGCGCGCCGACGGCCGCACCCTCCTGCTGCCGTACAACGTGATCCGCAAGGAGGTCGCGGCGCCGGTCGCCTGCCACGGGTACGCGCTGTTCGACGACGGCACGCTGGTCGTGCTGCGGGCGGCGTCGGGGGAACCGGCGAGCGTCCATCCGGTGCAGGTATGGCGGACGCCGCTCGTCTCCGACGACCACGCCGCCGCGCAGCCGACCGGAACCGGGCCGCTGGAGCGCGTCGGGAACGCCGACCTGGTCCGGGGCGTGTCCGAGTGCCTGTCCGTCACGCGGATGGTGGGCGAGATGTCCCCGTCCGCCCCGGTCTTCGAGGCGATCGTCTCCGCCTGCACCCGCGCCGCCGACCTGCACCACTGGTTCGCCGAACCCGACCTGGGCGCGCTGGCCGAACCGCTGTCGGACGTGCGCGCGGCGGCCGTCCAGGTCCTGGACGAGTACGAGAACGTGCGGGCGCTGACCGCCGAGGCCGAGGCGGCCGTCGCCGGAGGCCGGTGACCGGGTGGAGTCGCTGCTGCGCCGGGTCGAGGCCGAGCCGCCCGCGACGGCGGACGGCTGGGTGGCGCGGCTCGCGGAACTGCGGCGCGTGCAGGGCCGCCTGGAGTCGCTGCGCGAACTCCGGTACGCCGACGCCGCGCGGATCGACGGGCTCGCCGAGTCGGCGTCCGGCGGGCTGCGGGAGACCGGGCGGGGCGCCGTCGGGTTCCTCCGGCAGGAGGACGCCTTCACCGGCTACCACGCCGAGGTGGAGCGGATCGCCGGGGAGGCGCGCGGCATCGCGACCGCCGCCGAGGCCGCGCCGCTCGCCGACCTCCTCGCCGCGCAGCACGAGGGCCTCGACGTCGTCACCGAGGTCGTCGGCGACCTCGACGTCACCGACGCCACCGCCCGCACCGCGATCCTGGAGCGGGTCGGCGAGGTGCTGGGCGCGCTGAACCGGGCCCGCGCCGTCCTGGACGGCCGCCGCCGCGAGCTGCTCGCCCGCGAGGGCCGCGCCGCGTTCGCCGCCGAGCTCGCGCTCCTCGACCAGACGATCGCGAGCGCGCTCGCCGCCGCGACCACCCCCGAGGGGTGCGACGACCGGCTCGGCCGGCTGCTGCTCCGCCTCGAAACGCTGCAGGCGCGCTTCGCCGACCTCGACGACTTCCTCGCCGAGCTGGAGACGAAGCGGGCCGAGGTCTACGAGGCGTTCTCGTCGCGCAAGCAGACGCTGTTGGACGAGCGCGCGCGCCGCACGGACCGTCTCGTCTCGTCCGCCGACCGGATCCTCGCCGGGGTCCGCCGCCGCGCCGCGACGCTCGCCTCGCCGGACGAGGTCAACGCCTACTTCGCCGCCGACGCGATGGTCGCCCGCGTCCGCGCGATCGTCGACGAGCTGCGCGAACTCGACGACACCGTCCGCGCCGAGGAACTCGAAGGGCGCGTCAAGGCGGCCCGCCAGGAAGCGGGACGGGCGCTGCGCGACCGGCTCGACCTGTACGACGGGGACACGATCCGGCTCGGCCGGCACCGGTTCGCCGTCAACACGCGCCCGATCGAGCTGACGCTCGTCCCCCACGAGGGCTCGCTCGCGTACACGATCACGGGAACGGACTACCGGCGCCCGGTCGGCGACGCCGCGCTCGCGGACCGGGAGCTGTGGGGCCAGACGCTCGTCTCCGAAACACCCGACATCTACCGTTCCGAGTACCTCGCGACGTCTCTGCTCGCCGACACGGACGCCGCCGACCTGCGGGCCGCCGCCGCGTCCGGGGGCCTGCTCGACCTCGTCCGGACGGCCGCCGCCGACCGCTACGACGAGGGCTACGAGCGCGGCGTCCACGACCACGACGCCGCCGCGATCCTCGCCGCGCTGCTGCGCCTGCACGCCGACGCGGGCCTGCTGCGCTACCCGTCCCGCGCCCGCGCGAACGCCCGCCTGTTCTGGGCGCACGCCGCGGACACGTCCGGCTGGACGACGCGGGCGCGCTCGCTCGTCCGCGCCCGCGACGCCTTCGGGCGCGACACCGTGCGCGGCCTCGTCGACGAACTGGCCGTCCCCATCGCCGAGTTCACCGAGCGGCTCGGCCTGCCCGCCGACCCGCTCGCCGCCGAATACCTGGTCGAGGAGCTGGCCGCCGCCCCGGACGGCTTCGTCACCGGCATCGGCGCCCGCGAGCTGCTCAAGGCGTTCGGCGACGCGCACCGCGCCGCGCTCGACGACGACCTGAACGCCCTCGACGGCCTGCCCGCCCGCGTCCGGCTCGCCGCCGAGTGGCTCGGCGCGTTCGCCCCGGACGGGCACCCCGACCTGCCGGAGGCCGTCGCGGCGCTGCTGTGCGACGTCCCGACCTACGACTCCCCCGCCGCGCTCACCGCCACCGTCGACGACCTCCTCGGGACGCACCCGCGCATCGCCGACCGCCGCCTCGACCTGCGGCTCGACGAGCTCCTCGGCCGCTCGCGGCAGTTCCGCGCGCACCGCGTCCCGGCCTTCCGGAAACACCAGAAACACCGGGCCGAGCTGCTCGCCGCCGAGACCGACCGGCTCGGCATCGCCGAACTGCGGCCGCGCACGATGAGCGCGTTCGTCCGCAACCGGCTCGTCGACGAGGTGTACCTCCCGCTGATCGGCGACAACCTCGCGAAACAGCTCGGCGCCGCCGGGGACGGCCGGCGCACCGACCAGATGGGCCTGCTCCTGCTGATCTCCCCGCCCGGCTACGGCAAGACCACCCTCATGGAGTACGTCGCCGACCGCCTCGGCCTCGCGCTCGTCAAGATCGACGGCCCGGCGCTCGGCCACGACGTCACGTCCCTCGACCCGGCCAAGGCCCCCGACGCCACCGCCCGCCGCGAGGTCGAGAAGATCCGGTTCGCGCTGGAGATGGGCAACAACGTGCTGCTCTACCTGGACGACATCCAGCACACATCGCCCGAACTCCTGCAGAAGTTCATCCCGCTCTGCGACGCGCAGCGCCGCATCGAAGGCCACGACCTGCGCGGCAAGCGCTTCGCGGTCTGCATGGCCGGGAACCCCTACACCGAGTCGGGCACCCGCTTCCGCATCCCCGACATGCTCGCCAACCGCGCCGACGTGTGGAACCTCGGCGACGTCCTCTCCGGGAAGGACGAACTGTTCGCGCTCAGCTACATCGAGAACGCCCTCACCTCCAATCCCGTCCTCGCACCGCTCACGACGCACGACCGCGACGACGTCGAACTGCTCGTCCGGCTCGCCGCCGGCGACCCGTCCGTACGCCCCGACCGCCTCTCGCACCCGTACTCGCAGGCCGAACTCGACCGGATCCTCGCCGTCCTGCAGAAGCTCGTGGCCGCACAACGGGTCGTCCTGTCGGTGAACCGCGCGTACATCGCGTCTGCCGCA
Organism: Actinomadura sp. CNU-125; assembly: GCF_001942465.1. Lineage (GTDB taxonomy): Bacteria > Actinomycetota > Actinomycetes > Streptosporangiales > Streptosporangiaceae > Spirillospora. The sequence continues at coordinate 12,770 of NZ_MKJY01000090.1, read as the reverse complement.
CAGGACGACGCGTCCCGCACCGAGCCCCCGTTCCGGTTGCAGGGCTCGTACCGCGACATGAACAAGCTCGCCGAACGCATCGTCCCGGTGATGAACGAGGCCGAACTGGACGCGGCGATCGACGATCACTACCGGGCGGAGTCGCAGACCCTCACGTCCGACGCGGAGGCGAACATGCTGAAGCTGGCCGAACTGCGCGGACGTTCGACGTCCGGCCAGGCCGAACGCTGGACGGAGGTGAAGGAGTCGTACCGGCGCTCCCGCACCCTCGACACCGAGGACCCGACCGTCGGCGCCATCCTGCACCTCGCCGACCAGGTAGCGGCCCTGCATAACGGCCCCACCCCCCAATGACCCCGCCCGACGCCCGGCCGACCCCGCCCCGGGGCGGGCGGGCGGCCGGTCGCCCCGGCGGGCCTGCCCGTCAAGGGACGGCCGGACGGTCGGGGCGGTCGGCCGCCGCACCCCGTCCACCGCGTCACGTCCACTGCACTCCGTCCGGCGTGTCGCGTTCGTGCGGGTATGTTCGCCGCATCGCGGGCGCGGGTCGCGTCCGCCGTGTCAGGGTGCGGCGCGGCGGCGGTGGCGGTCGCGGGCCAGTTCGTACGCGGTGCGGAGCAGGTCCCGCACCGCCGCGTCCGTCCGCGGGCCGGGGGTGACCACGGCCAGCCAGCCCAGCTCGCCGTAGACGGGATGCGCGATGACGGTGTCCGCCGCGCCCGGATCGGCGTCGCCGGTGTCCGGTTCGCGCGGTTCGCGGCCCGTCTGCTCGACGAACGCGGCCCTGCCCGCGGCGATGTTCACGCGGAACGCGCCGGGCCGGTTCAGCCGCGACGCCTCGTCGTCCGGGTAGTCCTTGGTCACGATCGTCGCGAAGGGCTGCGTCGTCGTCGGGACGGTCCCGTCGGGCGAGTAGTAGAAGAACGCGTCGCCCCATGCGATCTCGGGCGTCCCGTCGCCGGGGCCCGGCTTGAAGGCCAGCACTCCCTCGAACGCTTCGACGTATCCGGTGATCTCGTCCATGTCCATGTGTTCCAGCGTTACATTGAAGTCCTTATGGAGACTTCGACCGATGAAAGCCGAGGTCGCTGCCTGGAAAGTCGCAACTCGCTGCGCACGGTCGAGGTCGCCCGCCGCGCCGGATACTCAGTCCAGCAGGTCCGCAATCTCGAACGCGACGGAGTGCTGCCCCCGGCCGCACGCAAGCCATCGGGCTACCGGGTGTACGGCGAGGTCCACGTCCGGGCCGCCCTCGCCTACCGCGCCCTCGCGGCGGGCACCGGACCCGTCGAGGCCAAACGGATCATGCGTGCCGCACACGCCGCACCGTCGGAACTGCTCGCCCTCCTCGACGCCGCGCACGCCCGCCTGCACACCGAACGGCTGCAGGTCGCGCGTGCCCGGACGGCCGCCGAAGCGATCGCCGCCGAACCCGTCGGGGACGTCCGGCCGTCCGATTCGATGGGCGTCTCCGAACTCGCGGACGCGCTCGGCGTGCGTCCCTCGACCCTGCGGCACTGGGACGCCGAGGGGCTCGTCGTCCCCCACCGCGTCGCGGGAACGCGAAGGTATTCGCCGGGCGACGTCCGCACCGCACGGATCGTCCACCAGCTGCGCACGGCGGGCTACCGCATCGGCGTGCTCCGCGACCTGGTGCCGGACCTGCGGGGCGGCGAGGTGATGGCCGCCCTGGCGGCCCGCGACGCGAGCATCGACGCCCGTTCGGCGGCCCTGCTGCGGGCGGCCGCCGAGCTCTCCCTCCTGCGCTGACGCCCCGGGCGGGGAACCTCCGCCGTGGGCGTGCCGTCGCAGTGTCGTGATCGAAAACGCGAAAGACCTCGTCGAATCCTGGGATTCGCTCCGCCAGGGCTACTACCTCGGGGACGCGGACGCGCTGGTGATCGACTGCGTCCGGAGGCTCGAACGGGCCGCCGCGTCCGGGGGCGACCTCGACGGCCGGACCTTCCACACCCTGGGACTGGTGCTGCTCTCGTCGTATGCCCTGTGGCACCCGGAGTCGGGGGTCGAAGAGCGGACGGTGTCCGCGTTGCGCGCCGCCGTGCCGGAGGTCGGCTCGGTCCCGTGCGGCCATCCGGGCCATCCGGCCGACGAGGACGATCTCGACATGGCGCTGGAGCGTTTCCCCGACGTCCTCTCGGCGATCGCGGGCCTCCCCGGCGGCGACTGGGGAGAGCCGGACGACGAGGCCGCCGCGGAGGCCGGCTGGCGCTGCCCGCGCAACATCGCCTCCTTCGTCGCCCAGGCCACCGAGGGGTTCGATCCCGCACCATGATTTGAAACTTCGAAGCGAACTCGCGCGACATATCAAGGAAAAGTCTCACTCGTTCTTTCAACGATACGGTTCAGGAACATGGAGGACATTCGAGACTTCACAATGCCGCCGTGCGAACTGCTGGCGCTCGGCGAGCCGGCGCACCCGACGCAGGAACCGGTCTTCGAGCACATCCGCAACGAGTTGTTCGCGTCGCTCGCGGACGCGAACTTCCGGTCGATCGCCCTGGAGACCGACCGGGTGGCCGCGCTCGCGGTGGACGACTTCGTCCGGCACGGCACCGGGACGCTCGACACTGCGATGCGGGACGGCTTCTCGCACGGCTTCGGGGATCTGGAGGCCAACCGGCGGCTCGTCGCCTGGATGCGCGAATACAACGAGGGCCGTCCCGCCGGAGAGCGGCTGGCTTTCCACGGCTTCGACGTCCCGGCCGAGAACACCAGCGCGCCGAGCCCTCGGCGCTACCTGGAACACGGGCGCGACTACCTCGGCCTGGACCTCGACCTCGCGAGCCTGCTCGGGCCCGACGAGAGGTGGAGCCGCCAAGAGGCGATCCTGGATCCGGCGATGTCGGTCGGCGGCGGGGACGAGGCCGCGCGGCTGCGCGCGATCGCCGACGACCTGCTCACCGCGCTCTACACACGCGCGCCGGAACTGATCGCGGCCACGTCACGTGCCGACTGGTTCCGGGCCCGCACGCACCTCACCGCCGGTCTCGGCCTGCTGCGCTACCACGGACGGTCCGCACGGCGGATCGACGAGGCCGCCCGCATCTCCGGTCTGCTCGCCACCCGGGACGCGCTCATGGCCCAGAACCTCCTGGACATCCGAGGCATCGAGGAGCGGCGCGGCGCGACGCTCGCCTTCGCGAACATCAGCCACCTGCAACGCAACCCGAGCAGCATGCGGATGGCCGGGATGGACCTCGGCTGGTCCTCCGCCGGTTCCATCCTGGGGTCTCTGCTGGACGGGCGCTACACCGTCGTCGCGGGCAGCATCGGACGCAGCGAGGCCCTCGGACTCGCGGAACCGCGACCGGACACCTACGAGGGTTTCCTGCAGCGCCGCACCACCACCTGGGGCCTGACGGCGGCCACCACAGTCCCTGCCGCGCGCACACGCACCGACACAAGACCGGGGCAGGCTTACGCTCCCCTTTCCCAGGCGACGGTGGACGCAGCGGACGCGATCCTGCACGTCCACGATGCGTCCGCGTACGTCCGGACCACGCCACACTGAGGGTTTCAGGTCACCGCTCGCGGGCGACTCCGCATGCGCCCAAATCGTCGAGTTCGGCTTCGTGGTTCTTCTCGGCGGGTTCGAGTTCGGGCCGCCAGTGCTGCGGCTCGATCACGCCCGGTTCGAGGAGTTCGAAGTCGCCGAACAGGGCGGCGATCTCGTCCCGTTCGCGCAGGGTGCCGAGGCGATGCGACCGATGCGGCCGGAACGCATGCCTTGACAGTCATATGTCTAGCGGGCCATATTCGGAGGGTGACCGATGCCCTGTGGGCCGCGCTCGCCGACCCGCAGCGGCGCGCCATCGTCGCGCTGCTGCTGGAGCGGCCGCGGTCCGTCAACGAGCTCGTCGAGGGTTGCGGTCTGAGTCAGCCGAACACATCGAAACATCTGCGGGTGCTGCGCGAGGCGGGTCTCGTCCGGGTGCGACAGGACGGCCGGCGGCGGGTGTACGCGCTGGATCCGGCGCCGATCGCGGAGCTGGACGCCTGGCTCGTCCCGTACCGGCGGCTGTGGAACGACGGCCTCGACGCGCTCGGCCGCCGCCTCGACGAGACGGCGCCGCCGCCCGCGACGCCCGCGGAGGGGGAAACACCATGACCGTAACGACCGGCGACTACCTGACCACGGGCGACGGGCGGCCCGCCGTCCGCTTCGTCCGCGAATACGACCATCCGATCGAGCGGGTCTGGCGGGCCGTGACCGACGCGGACGAGCTGGCGCACTGGTTCCCGTCCCGGGTCGACATCGAGTTGCGGGCCGGCGGCACGATCCGGTTCAGCGGCGACCCGAACCTGCCGGAGTCGACCGGCCGGGTGCTCGCGGTCGAGGTCCCCCGGCACCTCGTGTTCACCTGGGGCGACGACGAACTGCGCTTCGACCTCGAACCGGTCGGCGCGGAGCGCACCCGGTTCACCTTCACCCATGTCCTGGCCGCCACCGACACCGCCGCCCGCAACGCCGCCGGGTGGGAGGTCTGCCTGGCCTTCCTCGACGCCCGGATCCGCGGCGAGACCCTCCAGGGCCCGCACGCGGGCGCGTCCGCGCCCTGGGAGGAGCACTACAACGCCTACATCGCCGCCGGTGTCCCCTCCGGCGCCCCGGTCCCCGGCGTGGACGACGCGGAGTGACGCGCGGCGGTCAGCCCCGGGTCTCCTCCAGGCAGGACTCGACGAAGTCCCGGACGACCGGGTTGCCGTCGGCGGCCGGGGGCCACGCGACGGCGACGCGGCTCGGGCCGACGTCGTCGACCGGGCGGTAGACGATGCCCGGACGGGCGTAGAAGCGGGCGGCGGACGCGGGCGCGAGGGCGACGCCGAGGCCGTTCGCGATGGCGCTCAGCCAGTCGTCGGTCTGCTCGGCGACGGCGCCGACGCGGGGCGGGCGGCCGTCGCGCTCGTCCGTCCCGAGCCAGTGGTCCCGCCAGGCGCCGGTCTCCGGACGGGCCGCGACGAACGGTTCCTCCGCCAGGTCCCGGAACACGATCGTCTCGCGCGCGGCGAGCGGATGCGTCGCGGGGAGGACGGCGTGGCGCGGCTCGGTGAGCAGGACCCGCAGGCGGAAGCCGTCCTGCCCGGGGAACGGGAGCCGCAGGACGGCGACGTCCACGGTGCCGTCCGCGAGGCCCGCGTCGGGGACGGACCAGGACGTCTGCCGCATCTCGACCCGCCAGCCGGGACGGCGCCGCCCGAACGCCGCGATGATCCGCGGGGTCGCCTCGTTCGCGGCGCTCGCGAGGTAGCCGACGTGCAGGACGCGGGCGGCCCGGCGGTCCGCGGCCCGCGTCGCGCGCCAGGCGTCGTCCCAGCCGTCCAGCAGCGGCGGGCGCGCGGCCGGCGAGGCCCGGCCGGGCTCCGTGAGCGCCATCCCGGCCCGCGACCGGGTGAACAGCCGGACGCCGAGCCGGTTCTCCAACTGCCTGATCTGCTTGGTCAGTGCGGGCTGCGACACGAACAGCCGTTCCGCCGCGCGGGTCAGGTTGCCCTCCTCCGCGACCGTCACGAAATAGCGGAGCAGCCGAGTGTCGACATCCATGCCGCCAGGTTATGGACGGGTGTATTGGACGCCCCGAACGGCCCCCCGCAAGCCTGGAACCATGCTGTTCATCACCTATGTCGCCGTCACCGCCGCCACGATCGCGGCCAACGCCGGAATGGCCGCGGCGGATTTCGCGAAGGCGCGTTTCGTGCTGGGCAATTCGGCCGAGGTCGGCCTCCCCGCGTCGTGGGTCCCCTACCTCGGGGCGCTCAAGATGGCCGGGGCCGCCGGGCTGCTGCTCGGGCTCGCCGGTGTCCCTTTCATCGGGATCGCCGCGGCGGCGGGACTCGTCCTGTTCTTCGTCGGCGCCGTCGCCGCGCACGTCCGCGCCCGGGTTTTCCACAACCTCGCGTTTCCCGCCGGATACCTCGCGCTCGCCGTAGCGTCGCTGGTGTCGGCCGTCGCGCACTGAAATCGCCTCGTGGCACGCGCGTACGCCGCAGTAGCATCGGCGCTTTCGCGGCGACGGACGGGAGACGAGCGCGTGATCGAGGATGTCGTACGAGCGTCCAACGAACTGACGGGCCGGTGGGCGCGGCACGCCTGCACCGGGGGAACGGGCGTGCTGTCGGGGGCGGGGCTCTGGCCGCTGCTGGCGCTGCTCGCCGCCGCCGCCGAAGGGCCCGGACGGGCCGAACTGCAGGAGGCCGTGGGCGTCGACGCGGCCGTCGCCGACCGGGGCGCCCGCGAACTCCTGGAGGTGCTCGCGCGCGGCGCCGCGGTCGACGGCGCGTTCGGGCTCTGGAACCGGGCGGGGCTGCCGCTGGAACAGTGGTGGCTGGACGCCGCGCCGGGCGGGTCGCGCGGCGAGCTGAGCGGCGAGCCGAAGGCCGACCGGCGGCGGCTGGACGAGTGGGTCGAGCAGAACACACGCGGGCGCCTCGTCCGCATGCCGGTGGAGGTCACGCCCGGCACCCTCATGGTGCTCGCGACCGCGCTCAGCATCGACACCCGCTGGCGCCGGCCCTTCCAGGACTTCCCGTTCACGCCCGGCGAGGGGCCGTGGTCCGGACGGCCGCGCCCCCTCGTGGGCCTGAGCCGCGGCGACACCGACTTCACCCCGATCGCGCTCGCCGAGACGCCCGGCGGGCCGCTCACCGTCTTCCAGGTCGCGGGCGTCGACGACGTCGACGTGCACCTGCTGATGGCCGCGCCCGGACGCCCGGCGGGCGAGGCCCTCGCCGCCGCGATCGACGCGCTCGACGGCCGCCACCCGATGCGGCGGGGCACCGAACTGCTCGCCGAACCGGTCGCCCGCACGGCGCCGGGCGTCCGGTTGACGACCGTCACGTCCTTCGACCCCGCACCGACCCTGCACATGACGACCGTCCGGTTCGACGTCACCGCCGAGCACGACCTCCTGGACCGTCCCGAGGTGTTCGGGCTGGCGACCGTCTCCGCCGAGGCCCCCGACGGGCACTTTCCCCGCATCAGCCGGACGCCGCTGAAGGTCGAGCAGGCCGCGCAGGACGTCAACGCCTCCTTCACCGCGGAGGGGTTCAAGGCCGCGGCCGTCACCGCCTTCTCCTTCGACGTCGGCTCCGCACCGCCGCAGCAGGAGGCCCTCATGCTCAGCGTCGCGTTCGACCGCCCGTTCGGTTTCCTCGCCCGGCACCGCCCGACCGGCCTCGTCCTGGTCGCCGGCTGGGTCGCCGAACCGGCGGAATGGCCGAAAGACGTCCCCTCCGGCCCGTCCTTCTGGTGACCGACCCTCTGGTGGCCGTCTCTCCGGTGACCGGACCTAACAGCTCGCCGCTAACGATCCGCCCCTGACGGCCCGGCTCCTGACGCCCCGCCGCCCCTGGTCACCGGGCCTCACTCGGAGCGGAGGTCTTCGGCCGCCTGCCGGAAGGCGTCGGCGGCGCGGTCGAAGTAGTCGAACAGGACGGCCCGCTGCTCGGGCGAGTATCCGGCGATGATCTCGCCGATGCAGCGGCGGGCCGGGGCCAGGACGGCGTCCAGTTCGGCGGGTTCCCCGACCGGCTCGACGATCACCTTGCGCCGGTCCTCCGGCGAGGGGACCCGCCGGACGTACCCGGCCCGTTCGAGCCGGTCGATCAGCCGGGTCGTCGGGCCGGTGGTCAGGCCGGTGCGCGCGCCGAGCTCGCCCGGCGTCATCGCGCCGTCCAGGTCGAGGATGTTCAGCGCGTACAGGTCGCTGGCCCCGAGCCCGCAGGCCCGCGCGCCCGCGTGGGTGTGCAGCAGGACCGCGCTCAGGTACCTGCGGTAGACGCGGCTCTCATCCGCCGTTGACATCGGGTCGACCCTTCCATAATCTCTTCCTCAACGAAGAGAAATCCTCCACAAAGAAACTTCGCCAACGAAGCTACCATCCGGCCCCGCCGTGACCATCGCGGCACGCAAGCCGGGCACCCGGGAAGCACCGAGAAGGGACGTACGACGTGAGCACCACCGACATCGACATTTCCGGCATTCGTGCGCTGCTGGAGCGGGCGCGGGACGCGTGGAACCGCGGCGACGGCGCCGCCTACGGGGACTGCTTCACCGCGGACGCCGTCGACGTGACGTTCGTCGGCACCGTCTACTCGGGCGGTCCGGAGATCGGACGCGCCCACCAGGCCCTGTTCGACGGCTTCCTCAAGGGGACGCGCATGGCGCTGGAGATCGTGGACATCCGCGTCCACGGCGACTCGGCCGTCGTCGTGACGCGCGGCGAGGTCGCCAAGCGCGCCCCGAAACGGCTCGGCAAGGTCGCGACGTACCACCTGGTCAGGGGCGGGGACGGCTGGCGGATCGCCGCCGTGCAGAAGACGAAGCGCAGGCCGCTGATGGAGTCGGTGTCGTTCCGGCTGCAGCCCGCGACCAGGCCCGCGTGACCGGCCGCCGCGCGGAACCCGCGCGCGGGCCGGGCGTCACCGTGCGGACAGGCGCTTGCGGACGGCGAATCCGTAGCCGACGAGCCCGGCGAGGCCCGCGATGAGCAGGACGACGGCGATCCCGATCGCCTGGCCGTCCGACTCGATCCGGCCGCGTTCCGCGTCGCCGTTGAGGAACGTGCCGTAGCCGGGGTCCAGGACGAGGACCAGCCCGGTGAACACCAGCGTCGCGGGGAAGATCCATAGGAGCGCTCCCACGACGCGGGCGAGCCATCCGTTCAGGGCGAGGCCGCCGAGCAGCAGCGAGCCGGCCAGCCCGGCGACGATCACGCCGGAGCGCCAGTCGCCGCCCGCGCCGTCGGTCGCCACCCGGGCGGCGGCGGCGATCGCCCCGGCGAAGAGACCGAAGCCGATGACGCGCGTTCCCCAGGTCGCCTTCTCCCCGGACGCGGGCGCCGAACCGTCTACTTCGTCCGCTTGTTCGCTCACGTTGTGGATCATTCCACAGCGTCCCCCGCCGATGGGGGCGGACGAACCGGCGAATTCGGGGCGCGTCAGTGGTGCTGGTGAACGCCGTGCCGCCGCAAGGAAAGCTCCACCGCGACGTCCCAGTTGTCGGAGATCGCTTCCGAGAGGGCGTGGGCGTCGTCGCACACCGCCCGGGCGATGTCCGCCGTCTCCCGGTCGCCGGCGCGGGCGGCGATCCGGCGCAGCATCTCGGCCTCGGCGATCTGCAGGTGGGCGGACACGTAGCCGTCCCGGACGTGCCGCCCGATGTGGTTGCGGTACCTGAGCGCGTCGGCGATGGCGCCCCACAGCATCTCGGCGTCCCGGACGATCGACGGCGAGGCCCGGTGCACGCGGAGCCGCTCCTCGATCGCGCGGGTGTGCTCCCGGTTGCGGCGCGCGTACTCCCCCAGGCGCCGGCACAGGTCCGGTTCGTCGGCCGCCGTGGTGAGCAGCTCGCTCAGCACGCCCTGCACGTGCTGCTGCAGCGCGTGCGCGTCCTTGAGGTAGTCGACCAGTTTCTTCTCGATCGTCGTCATTGCGCGCCGTCCAGTCGTTCGGCTCTCACAGGCCCCTTGCCCTGCGGAAACCGTGTGAAACCGGACGGTCCGGCGCGTGCGCCCGCCGCCGGACGAGCGGCGGGCGCACGCGTTCCGCTAGCGGATCAGCGGGTCGCGGGGCAGGCCCAGGATGCGCTCGGCGATCTGGTTGCGGGTGATCTCCGAGGTGCCGCCCGCGATCGACATCGCCCGCGACCCCAGCCGCAGCATCCCCGCCATCATCCCGAGGCCGTCGCCGAACGCAGTCTGCGGCCCGGCGAACTCGCCCAGCAGCGCGGCGGTGGCGTGCCCGTGCTCGGCCAGGACGAGCTTGGTGATGTTGCCCTCCGGGCCCGGCTCGCCGCCCGCGACCGCGCGCTCGGCGCTGCGCAGGTTCAGCAGCTTCAGCGCCCGCTCCTCGGCGGCGTGCGCGCCGATCCGGTCCGCCGGGACGGCGTCCGGGTGCTCGGCGTACACCTTCAAGACGTCCGAGCCGAGCGGCGCGCCGACGCCGCCGCCGATGCTGACCCGCTCGTTGCCGAGCGTCGCCCGCGCGACCTTCCAGCCCTCGTTCGGCGCGCCCACCACGTCCTCGTCCGGGACGAACACGTCGGAGAAGAACACCTCGTTGAACTCCGAGTGGCCCGTCGCCTGCCGCAGCGGCCGCACCTCCACGCCCGGCGCCTTCATGTCGATCACCATCATCGTGACGCCCGCGTGCTTGGCCGCGTCCGGGTCGGTGCGGACGGTCGCGAGGCCGCGGCGGCTGTAGTGCGCGCCGCTCGTCCAGACCTTCTGCCCGTTGACCTTCCAGCCGCCCTCGACCTTGACCGCCCGCGTCTTCACGGCCGCCGCGTCCGAACCGGCCTCGGGCTCGCTGAACAGCTGGCACCACACCTCGTCGCCGAGCAGCGCGGCGCGCACCCAGCGGTCGACCTGGTCCTGGGTGCCGTGCTGGACGAGCGTGAGGATGTTCCAGCTCGTGATCCCGTAGTTCGGCCGCTTCACCTTCGCCGCGCGGAACTCCTCGTCGATCACGAGCTGCAGCCCGGCGGACGCCTCCAGGCCCCACGGGCGCGGCCAGTGCGGCTGGACGTAGCCGGTGTCGATCAGCCGCACGCGCTGCTCGTCCTCCGGCAGCGCGGCGATCTCCCGCGCGAGGGCCCGCACCTCCGCCCGGGCGGCCTCGGCCTCCGGCGGCAGGTCCAGCCCGGTGTCCCGGACGACTCCCGCGACGCTCAACCGGGTGACGTCGCGTGCCGCGTCGCGCGGGTCGAAGATCGCCTCCAGCGTCGCCGCGCGCCGCAGCAGCAGGTGCGCGTCGTGCTCCCAGGTGAACCCGATCCCGCCGTGGACCTGCGTGTTCAGCCCCGCGTTCCGCGTGAAGGCGGGCATCGCGAGCGTCCCGGCGACGGCCGCGGCGTACTCGAACTCGGCGGCGGGCGCGGTCGCCGCGCGCGCCGCGTCCCACACCGCGGCCGTGCCCAGCTCCGCCCCCACGAGCATGTCCGCGCAGTGGTGCTTGACCGCCTGGAACGTGCCGATCGTCCGGCCGAACTGCTCGCGCACCTTCGCGTACTCGACGGCGCGTTCCACGCACTCCAGCGCGCCGCCGACGGCCTCCGCGCCCGCGAGCGTCCGCGCGATGGCGGCGGCGTGCGCGCGCGCCGACGGCAGGACGTCGGTCACCTCGGCGCCGTCGAGGGCGACCCGGGCCGAACGGCGGGACGGGTCGAGGTTCGGCGGCACCTCGACGCGGACGCCCGGCGCGTCGCGCGGACGACGATCATGTCGTCGCCCGCCGGGAGCACCAGCAGTCCGGCGAGGCCCGCGCCGAGGACGACCCCGGCGTCGCCGGTCGCCTTCCCGCCGACGACCGCGACCGCGCCGCCGACGCCGAGCGCCGCGACCGTCCGTCCGGCGGCCAGGCCGGGCAGCAGGCGGGCGCGCTGCTCGTCGGTCCCGCGCGCGGCGACCACGGCGGACGCCGCCATCGTCGGCACCATCGGCCCCGGTGCCAGCGCCCGGCCGAGCTCCTCCACGACCACGACCAGTTCGGGAAGCCCCGCCCCGCCGCCGCCGTGCTCCTCCGGCAGATGCACGCCGAGCAGGCCGAGCCCGGCGAAGTCCGCCCAGAACGCGGGCAGCGTCTCCTCGTCGGCCTCCAGCAGCGCGCGGTTCGCGGCGCGCGCACCCTGATCGTTCAGGAACGTCCGGGTCGTCCCGGCCAGTTCGCGGTGCTCCGCACCGATGGCGATCGCCATGGGCCCTCCCAACGCTCGACAATCCCCCCATGATTGCGCCGCCGTCCCGGAGAGTGAAGACCTTTCCCGAATCTGATTCGGTTATCTGCCGGGAACCCGCCTCATCAGCGCGACGTTCTCCTTGCGCCCCCTGTTCTCCCCGCCGTCATCGCCGGAGGTCAGCACGCCCGCCGCGAACACCGCCGCGGCCACCACGGCGAACGCCGCGCCGCCCGCCACGAACTGCGGCCGCAACCGCGATCTCTCGTCCCCCGGCGGCCGCCGGTCGACGGGCCCGGCCGGGCTCGCACCGCGGTCGGTGCCGTCCTGCTCGCTCATTCCCACACCCTCAGGGCGATGATCGGCACGGTCAGGCGAACGACCAGAGGTGGTCGTCGTCCGCGGAGCACGGAAAGGCGGTGAGCCCGGCGTGCAGGGCACCCGCACCCGTCGTGCCGTCGACGTCCAGGCACATCCCGCCCTTGTGCGTGCGGATCCAGAACCGCCCGCTCGCCTGCCGGTCCAGGTACCACATCTGGTTGTCGCCGGCTCCCGGGTAGCAGAGGTTCTGCAGCAAGCCGTGTTCACCGAGGGCGGGGGCACCCGTCCCCCAGATGTCCATGCAGTAGCCGCTCTTGGAATTGCGGATGGTGAACAGGTCGGCGCCCCCGGGACCCGCCCCCTTCTGGTTGACCACGAGATCCCAATGCTGGTTCTCTTCCGCCGACCCGTTGCACGTGAACTGCTCGACCGGCCCTTCGTGCTGCCCCTTGCCGCCGCCCGGGACGTCGGCGCACAGGCCCGTCATCACGTTGCGGAGCAGCAGGCCAGTGGTGGTGGAGAAGTTCGGGCCGGTGGGGCCCTTCAACCTCGGCCGCTTCACCTTCGCCTTGGGCGAGGCGCTCGTCCGCCGCGGCGCGGCGGCCGGCCGCCGCCGCGGGCTCCGGACGGCGACGCGGACGGCGACGACGTCTTGCTCGGGGACGCGCTCGGCGACGGCCACACCGCCACCGGGTTCGCCGGCTGGTTCAGCGCCGCCCGCTTCTTGCGCTCGTCCTCCTCCCTCCCCTGCTGGTAG
>NZ_MKJY01000089.1 GCF_001942465.1 Actinomadura sp. CNU-125 | reverse complement strand
CCTCGACGGCGCCGCCCTGCCCGCCCGCGACGGCGAGACCGTGCCGGTCGCCGCGCGCGACGCCCTGCGGCCGCGGCCCCCTGTTCCACCTCGGCGCCCGCACCGTGGGCGTCCTCGGCGGCCCCCGCGCGCCCGTCCTGGCCTACCGTTCGCCCGACCACCGGACGTCCGACGGCACCGCCCCGGAACGCCTCGGCCCGCGGGGGCGCGACTTCTGGGACCGCCTCGGCTGCCTCACCGCGGACGGGAGTCGCCCGGTCGCCGAGGCGGTCGCGTGGGACTTCTGGTCCGGACCGCTGCCGTACGGCGGAGGCACCGCCGACTGGACGTGCACCCGCCTGACGTTCGCCGACGGGACCGGTTCGTCCGAGGCGATGCTCCGCACCGGCGGCGAACGGCTGCGGACGGGGCCCTGCGACGTCCGGCGCCCGGTGAGCGGCACGTGGTGGACCGCCCCGGACGGTCGCCGCCGCTACCTCGCCGCCGCCGCGCGCGACCTCGCTCCCCACGTGGACGGCGACCTGCGCGCCCGCACGCGGGAGGGACTCCTGATCGGCACGTCGCCCGACCCCGGGTCGCCCGTCGAGGTGACGGCCCGCGACCGCGACCGCTGACCCGAGTCAGCGCGCGCTTACGCCGATGGTGCACACTGGGGGGACCGAACGACGTTCAGCGAAGGGGTCGAGATGGGCAAGGGTCCGCTCTCCGGAGTGCGGGTGATCGAGCTGGCCGGTATCGGGCCGGGCCCGTTCGCCGCGATGCTGCTGGCCGACCTCGGCGCCGAGGTGATCCGCGTGGAACGCGCGTCCGCCGTCGGCAGCGGGATGGCCACCGACTTCACCAACCGCGGCAAGCGCTCCGTCGCGGTCGACCTCAAGTCCGAGCAGGGCCGCGAGGTCGTCCTGCGCCTGGTCGAGAAGGCCGACGTGCTGCTCGAAGGGTTCCGCCCCGGCGTCACCGAGCGCCTCGGCATCGGCCCCGACGCGTGCCTCGCCCGCAAGCCCGCCCTCGTCTACGGCCGGATGACCGGCTGGGGCCAGCAGGGCCCCCTCGCGCAGAGCGCCGGGCACGACATCGGCTACATCGCCGTCACCGGCGCCCTGCACGCCATCGGCCGCGCCGGCGGCCCCCCGCAGGTCCCGATGAACCTCCTCGGCGACTTCGCGGGCGGCAGCATGTACCTCGTCGTCGGCATCCTGTCCGCGCTCCTGGAGTCCCGGACGAGCGGGCGCGGCCAGGTCGTCGACGCCGCCATCGTCGACGGCACCGCGCACCTGTCGACGTTCATCCACGGCTTCCTCGCGGGCGGCATCTGGCAGGACCGCCGCGGCGTCAACATGCTCGACACCGGCGCGCCCTGGTACGACGTCTACGAGACCGCGGACGGCAAGCACATGGCGGTCGGTGCGATCGAGCCCCAGTTCTACGCCGAGTTCGTCCGCCTCCTCGGTCTCGGCGGCGAGGACCTTCCCGGCCAGCACGAGACCGCCCGCTGGCCCGACCTCCGCGACCGCTTCGCCACCGCCTTCAAGGCCCGCACCCGCGACGAGTGGGCCGAGGTCTTCCTGCCGTCCGACGCCTGCGTCGCGCCCGTCCTGTCCCTCGAAGAGGCGAAGGACCACCCGTACAACACGTCCCGCGACGTCTTCCCCGAACTCGGCGGCCACCGCCAGCCCGCCCCGGCGCCCCGCTTCTCCCGCACCCCCGCGGAGACCGACGGCGTCCCCGTCCTGCCGGGCGGCCAGACCCGCGACGTCCTCACCGGCCTCGGCTTCGACGACGTCGACGCGCTCATCGAGTCCGGCGCGGTCGCGCAGGCCTGACCAGCGGCCATGCCCGGCGGCCCCGAGCCGCCGGGCACCGCCCGCCTCAGCCGCCGGAGCGCTTCTCCTGGCGCTGCCGCGGCGCAGCGTGATCGACATGACGTCGCTCGGCTCGTCCAGTTCGAGCCGGTGCCAGCGGCCGCGCGGGACGATCACGGCGGTACCTGGGGCGAGGGACACGCCCTCCTCCTCGCCGCCCGGCTCCTCGGGGCGGAAGTACAGGCGCAGCCCGCCGGACAGGCAGCACACCGCCTCCTCGGCCGCCGGGTGCACCTCCCAGTGGTCGCTGTGGACGTCCGCGTCGGTCTCCACGCGAAACGCCGCGACCTGCCAGCCGCCCGAGTCGGTCGTCATCCGCCGCTCGGCCGCCTCGACCGTGCCGTCGGGGTAGAAGTTGATCGCGGACGCGAACATGTCGACGAAGTTCATGAGCGTGTTCCTTCCAGCCGGTCTTCCATGAGGACGGGGGTGGCGGGCGGCGGGGGAGTGCGGCGCGGGAGCGTCAGGGCGACGGCGGCGGCCACGAGGAACAGGCCCGCGGCCACGGCGAGGCTCAGCGCGTAGCCGCCGGTGACGGACGCCGCGACGCGGGGTCCGCGGTGTGCCGGGCGGCGACGGTGGCGAGGACGGCCAGGCCCACACAGCCGCCGAGCTGCCGGGAGCTGTTCAGCAGCCCGGACGCCGTGCCCGCCTCGTGCGGGGCGACGCCCGTCTCGCGGCGGCCGCGACCGGCGCCAGCACCAGCCCCAGCCCGACGCTGGTCAGCACGGACGGTCCGAGCACGTCGACGGCGACGCCGCCGTCCGGGCTGATCAGCGCGAACCAGCCGAGGCCCGCGGCCGCCAGCAGCGTGCCGGGCACCAGGGACGCGCGCGGCGAACGGGACGAGCTCACCCGGGTCGCCACGACCGTCCCGGCGACCACCCCGACGGTGAACGGCAGGAACGCCGCGCCCGTCGCGGCGGCGCCCATCCCGAGCACCTCCTGCATGTACAGCGACACGAAGTAGAACGCCGCGAACTGCCCGGCGGCGGCGAGGAACACCAGGACGTTCGCGCCCGCGACCCAGCGGCTCCGCAGCAGCCCGAGCCGGACGAGCGGCGCGGCCGTCCGGCCCTCGACGAGCACGAAGAGCGCGAGCAGGACGGCGGACGCGGCGAGCGTGCGGAGCGTCGCCGCCGAAGCCCAGCCGTGCGCGTCCGTCCGGACCACGCCGAACACCAGCAGGCCGATGCCGCCGGTGGCGAGGACGGCGCCCGGCACGTCCAGCCGCTCCCGCCGTCCGGGACGCGCGTCGGCGGGGACGCCCGCGGGCACGAGCGCCAGCGCCGCCGCGACGATCGGCAGGTTGATCAGCATCACCCAGCGCCAGCCCGCGTACTCGGTGAGGAGCCCGCCCGCGAGGACGCCCAGCGCGCCGCCCGCCGCGTTCATCGCGCTCCACACGCCGAGCGCCCGCACCCGTGCCCGTCCCTCGGTGAACGTCGTGGTGATCAGGGAGAGCGCCGCCGGGGCGGCCGCGGCGGCGGCCGCGCCCTGCCCGCGCGGCCGCGACGAGCTGCCGCCGCGCCTGCGCGAGGCCGCCGAGCAGGGAGCACAGCCCGAACGCGGCCAGCCCGAAGACGAACAGGCGGCGGCGTCCGGCCAGGTCGCAGAGCCGCCCGCCGAGCAGCAGGAATCCGCCGAAGGTGAGCGCGTAGACGTGCACGACCCAGGCGAGATCGACCGGCGCGAAGCCGAGGGATTCGCGCACGTCGGGCAGCGCGATGTTCATGAGGGCCATGTCGAGCGCGAAGAGGAACTGCGCGACCGTCGCCGCCGCCAGCACCACTCCGGGCCGCCCCCGCGAGTTTCTATACATGTAAGAAAAGTAGCCCGAAGATACGGCGGCCGTCCACCCCGGAC
Organism: Actinomadura sp. CNU-125; assembly: GCF_001942465.1. Classification (GTDB taxonomy): domain Bacteria; phylum Actinomycetota; class Actinomycetes; order Streptosporangiales; family Streptosporangiaceae; genus Spirillospora. The sequence goes on along the minus strand of NZ_MKJY01000089.1, from coordinate 13,798 downwards.
GGCGGATGGGCGATGATGGGGGGATGTCGCAACCGCCCGCGCAGCGCAGGGGCAGGCCGCCGCGCATCTCGCGCGCGGAGATCATTGAGACCGCGCGCCGGATCGTCGACGACGAGGGCGTCGACCGGCTGACCATGCGGCGGCTCGCCAAGGAGATCGGCAGCACGCCGATGGCGCTGTACCACCACGTCCGCGACAAGGAACGGCTGCTCGTCCTGCTCCTGGACGACTACGCGGCGCGGAATCTGCACAGGCCCGACCTTCCGGACGATCCGCGCGAACGGGTGATCGTCGTGGCTGCGGCCATCCGCCGGACGCTCGCCGCCTGCCCGTGGATCGTCGAGGTGCTCACCGCCGACGACCTGATGGCCGAGGCCGCGCTCTGGTTCGTCGAGCAGATCATGGACGGCTTCGTCGCGTCCGGCCTCACCCCCGACGAGGCCGCGCACGCCTACCGGGCCGTCTGGTACTACACCGTCGGAGAGATGATCGTCCGCGCGGCGGGGGAGCGGCGGCGCGCGTCCGACGACCGCCCCACCTACCGGGAGCGGGTGTTCGCCGGCGTCGACGCCGCCGAACTGCCCCGGGTCGCGGGGGTCGCGTCGCGATGGCCGGAGCTGACCGCCGAGGACACCTACCTCGACGGCCTCCGAGCCCTGGTCGACGGCCTGACCGCCGGACGCGCGCGCCGAACCTAGGCGGCCTCCTCGAACAGCCGCTCCGCGTCGGCGATCGCCCGCGCCAGGACGTCCGGCTCCGGCCGCAGCCCGGCCGTGATCGCGTCCATGCCGCGCAGGCCCGCCCGCAGCAGCAGCCGCTTCTCGTTGGTGACCCATTCGCCCCGCGCCGCCAGCACGGCGTGCGCCGTCTGCATGGCCGCGGTGGCCAGCGCGCCCGCGACCTCGGTGGCCCGGCCGTCGCGGACGTAGGCGTCCCGCGCGTACCCGAGCGTGCGCGCCGCCTGGCCGCGCCACACCGGCGGCGCGGCCGCACGCAGCGCGTCCGGATACTCCGGGCGGGGCAGGTCGGCGCCGCGCAGCACCCGGTTGCCGGCGAGTTCGGCGACCACCAGATAGCCGGGGATGCCCGCGAGGTGGAACGCCAGCGGCTCCCAGCGGAAGCGCCCCTCCCGGGCCTCGGCCAGCTCGTGCTCGACGACGCCGAGATCCCGGTAGTGGACGTCGACGTGCCTGCCGTCGATCGTCAGCCAGGCGCCGCCGTTGAAGACGCCGCCCCAGGCACCGATCTCCGACACCTCTCCCGCCCAGCCGACCGCGCGCAGGTCGGCCGGGTCGAAGCGGTCGCGGTAGTAGACGGCCAGGTCCCAGTCGCTGTCCGGGGCGTGCGTGCCCTCCGCGCGCGAGCCGCCCAGGGCGACCGCGCGCACCCCCGGCAGGTCCGCGAGCCGGTCGGCGACGCGGTCGAGGAACGTTTCGTCGGTCATGGGGAATCCGATCGTGTGAAGTGAATGGACGCCGGGACGCAACGGACCCGCGCCGGACTCCAGCGGCGCCGTCGGATGCGTCAGGTCGTCACTTCACGTCACAGACCCTACCGCGCCGCCTACAGACCGAGCCGCTTCGAGACGATCTCGTTCATGATCTCGTTCGTGCCGCCGCCGATGCCGAGGATGCGCGCGTCCCGGTAGTGCCGCTCGACCTCCGACTCCCGCATGTAACCCATACCGCCGTGCAACTGCACCGCCTCGTGCACCACGTGCTCGCACGCGTAGACGGCCGTGTTCTTCGCGTAGGCCGTCTCGGTCAGGACGTCCTCGCCCGCCGCGTACCGTTCGGCGATCGAACGCGTGTAGGTACGCGCCACCTCGACCTGCCGCGCCATCTCGGCGATCTTGTGCCGGACGAGCTGCCGCGACGACAGCGGACGCCCGAACGTCTCGCGCTCGCGCACCCACCCGAGCGTCAGGTCGAGGCACCGCTGGGCCGTCGCGTACGCCTGCACGGCCAGCGACAGCCGCTCGGCCACGAAGTTCTGCACGATCTGCAGGAACCCGGTGTTCTCCGCGCCGACCAGGTTGCCCACCGGAACCCGCACGTCGTCGAACGACAGCTCGGCCGTGTCGGAGCACAGCCACCCCATCTTGCGCAGCGGCTTCGACACGCCGAACCCGGGCGTGCCCTTCTCCACGACGAGCAGCGAGATCCCCTCGAACCCGGGCCCGCCCGTCCGGACGGCCGTCGTGACGAAGTCGGCCCGCACGCCCGAGGTGATGAACAGCTTCGCGCCGTTCACCACGTACGAATCGCCGTCCCGGACCGCCGTCGTCCGGATCCCCGCCACGTCCGATCCGGTGCCGGGCTCGGTGATGCCGAGCGCGCCGATCTTCTCCCCGGCCAGCACCGGCCGCGCGAACCGTCCGATCAGCCCCTCGTCACCGGACGCGACGATGTGCGGCAGCGCGATCCCGTGCGTGAACAGGGACGCGACGACGCCGCTCGAACCGCCCGCCCGGATGATCTCCTCGGTCACCACGAGCGGATCGAGGACGTCCCCGCCCGACCCGCCCGCCGCCTCCGGGAACCCGGCCCCGAGCAGCCCCGCCGCCGCGGCCCGCACGTGCAGCTCGCGGGGCAGTTCCCCGGCGTCCTCCCACTCCGCCAGGTGCGGGACGATCTCCTTGCCGGTGAAATCGCGGACGAGTTCGCGCAGCGCCGCGCGCTCGGGGGTGTTCCAGATGCTCAACGCGCCTCCAGCCGTTAGAACGAGATTCGGAATCTAACAGCCGTCACGCGGGCGCGGGCGCCGGGGGACGCAGACCGGGCGCCAGGACGAGCGTGGTCACGATCGAGGCCGTCGCCAGGGCGGCGATCGCGGTCGCGGGAGAGGCGAACTCGGCGGCCGTCCCGGCGAGCGCGGCGCCGACTCCCTGCATGGTCATCATTCCGGAGGAGTGCAGGCCGAGCGCCTGCCCGTGGATCTCGCCCGGCGTGAGCGCCAGCAGCCGATCCTGGACCAGCAGCGTGGACCCGTACCCGATCGACGCGACCAGGACCGCGACGCCCGCGACCGTGACGGCCGGGTCCAGCGCGAACACAAGGTAGGGCACGGCGAGCAGCAACAACAGCGGCACGGCCAGGCGCGCACGCCACGCGCGGGGCACGAACCGTCCGATGAGGACGTCGCCGGTCAGCATCCCGACCGACGTGAGCGCCAGCAGCCACCCCGCGTGCTCGGGCGAGAAGGGGACGAGCACCGCCTCGCAGCCCACGATCAGCCCGTTCGGCAGCCACATCGCCAGGAACGCGTAACGCCGGGGCCGCGACGACCACAGGAGCGCGTTGCCCCGCCACGTCTCGGCGACCGACGGCCGCCCCGCCGCACGCGGCGGGCGCCGGGCGAGCCCTGCCCGCGCGACCAGCGCCGCCAGTACGTACAGGCCCGCCGCCACGAGCAGCGCGCCCCGCGCCGACAGCGCCGCCACCAGGACGCCCCCGAGCGCGAAACCGGCGATCTGCGTGATCCCGTTCGACGCGTTCAGCACCGAGCGTCCGATGAGGTACCCGTCCTGCGGCAGGATCTGGCTCAGCAGCCCGTACCGCACCCCGGCGAGCACCGCGCCGGCCAACCCGAGCCCGAGCACCACGGCGAACAGCGCCCACGTCGGCGTCCCGGGGACCGCGAGCACGCCGGTGCCGAGCCCGGACGCGGTCAGCAGCGCCGCCAGCGCGGCCCGCGGGGGCAGGCGGTCCGCCGCCGACAGCAGCGCCACCGCCCCCACCACGTGCGCGAACGCCGGGCCGAACATGCCGAGCGCCGCCAGCAGCGGCGACCCGGTGGTGTCGTAGACGAGCACGCTCAGCGCCAGCCCGCCGACCGCGAGCGCGGCGGACTGCGCCGACGACACCGCGAACAGGGGCGTGAACTCGGGTGATCGGAAGAGTTCCCTGTAGGTCCGCACGACCGGTGAGTCGATCAACCCACCGCCGCTTCCGCAACCGTTTTGCGGCGGTTCAGAGGTCGTCGAGGCCGGCGGCGATCGGGTCGAGGTAGGCCGGTCCCGGGACGCCCTTGCGGCGCAGGGCCAGCCCGGTGAGGCATTCGAAGATCGCCTTGCGGGCGTTCATCGCGGTGGTGTTGCCGGGATCGAGATGGGGCGCCACCTCGACTACCTCGATGCCCACGACGGGCGTCTCGTGGCAGATGCGGCGCAGCGCGGGGAGCAGCTCGCGCGGAGTCAGGCCGGGCGGTTCGGGCGTGCCCGTCCCGGGCGCGTACGCGGGGTCGAGCACGTCGATGTCGATCGAGAGGTAGAGGTGCTCGGGGCCGTCCAGAGCCTCGGCGATGGCCTTCTCCAGTACGGCGGGGAAACCGATCCGGTCGATCTCCGCCATGAAGTGGGACCGCATGCCGTGCGCGCGCATCCACGCCAGGAGCTCGTCGTCGGGCATCAGCACCGACCGCAGCCCCACCTGGACGAAGTTGCGGCCCGGGACGTGCTCGTCCTCGATGAGCCGCCGGATCGGGGTGGCGTGGGACGCGAGGTGGCCGTGGACCGTGTCGGCGCAGTCGGCGTGCGCGTCGAAGTGGACCACGCCCACGTTGCCGGGGCCGTGGACGTCGGCGATCGCCGCGGCGTCCGGCCACAGGATCGAGTGGTCGCCGCCCAGGACGACGGGGACGGCCCCCGCCTCCGCGATCTCCCGGACGACGCCGCGGACGGGCTCGATCGAGTTCTCCACGCTCAGCGGATCGACGGCCGCGTCGCCGTAGTCGACGACCGTGAGCTCCTCGAACGGGTTGATCCTGGTGTCGGACTCCATCAGGGCCGACGGGGTGTGCGCCATGATCCACTCGCTCGAGCGGATGGCCCGCGGCCCGAACGCCGCGCCCCGGTGCCCCGTCCCCATGTCGATCGGCGCCCCCACCACGGCGACGTCGGCGTCTCCGGCCCGCAGGTCCTCGGGGGTGAGGCACAGCGGGAGGCCCAGGAAGGTGGCGATCCCCGAATACGCGGGGACGTGCCGGTAGCGCTGCACGTTGATCGGGCCGGGCTCGCGCCGGGGAAACTCCGCCGGATCGACCCGATCCCCCCGCCCCACCGGTGGCCCGCCGCCCATGCCCGCCTCCCCGTCGCGTAGCCCGCAGGCCCGTGACATGCCCGAACAGCACGCCCGTAACCGGCGGGCCCGGACGGGGACGCCCCGCGGAACCGGGTTCCGCGGGGCGTCCGAGCGGGTCAGGCCGTGGCTTCGGCGACCGCGTCGGCCCAGAGGGACAGGCCCTCGTCGATCTGGTGCTCGTTCACCACCAAGGGCGGGATGAGGCGGACGACGTTGCCGAAGGCGCCGCAGGTCAGCAGGAGCAGGCCGCGGTCGGCGGCGGCGCGGTGGGCGCGCTGCGCGGTCGCCGCGTCGGGTTCGCCGTCGGCGGTGGTGAACTCGCCGGCCTGCATCAGGCCGAGGCCGCGGACGTCGCCGATGACCGGGTGGTCGGCGGCGACCTTGCGCAGGCCGTCGTTCAGCCGGGCGCCGAGCCGGGCCGCGTTGGCGACGAGGTCCTCGTCCCGGATGACCTCCAGGGTGGCGAGCGCGGCGGCGCACGAGACGGCGTTGCCGCCGTAGGTGCCGCCCTGCGAGCCCGGCCACGCCTTCTCCATGATCGCCGCGGGCGCGGCGATCGCCGACAGCGGGAAACCGCTGGCCAGGCCCTTCGCGGTGATGAGGACGTCGGGGCGCATGGCGCTGTGCTCGTGGCCCCAGAACTCGCCCGTCCGGCCGTAGCCGGTCTGGACCTCGTCCACGATCAGCAGGACGCCGTGCCGGTCGGCGCGTTCGCGGAGCCCTTCGAGGAACGCGGGCGGCGCCGGGATGTAGCCGCCCTCGCCGAGGACGGGCTCGACGACGAACGCGGCGGTGTCGGCGGCGGGGCTCGTGGTCGCGAGGACGTAGTCGAGTTCGCGCAGCGCGAACCGGACGGCCTCGTCCTCGTCCCACCCGTACCGGTACGCCTGCGGGAACGGGGCGACGACCGCCCCGGGCATCAGCGGGCCGATCCCGGCGCGGAACTTCGTGCCGGCGGTGGTGAGCGCGGCGGCGCCCATGGTGCGGCCGTGGAACGAGCCGTGGAAGACGACGATGTTCTGCCGTCCGGTGGCGTGCCGGGCGAGCCGGATCGACGCCTCGACGGCCTCGCTGCCGCTGTTGAGGAAGAACACCGAGTCGAGGGCGGGGGGCAGGACGTCCCCGAGGGCTTCGACCAGGCGGAGCAGGGGCCGGTGCATGACCGTCGTGTACTGCCCGTGGATCAGCGTGCCGACCTGCTTCTGGGCCGCCTCGACGACGCGCGGGTGGCAGTGGCCGGTGTTGGTGACGCCGATGCCCGCGGTGAAGTCGAGGTACCGGCGTCCGTCGCCGTCGTAGAGGTACACGCCCTCGCCGCGCTCGGCCAGGACGGGAGTCGCCTGCTTCAGCAGAGGTGACAGCGTCGCCATCGGAGCCCCTCTCTCGATGTAGATTGTCGACAATCGACAGCCTAGGCCACCGCACCCCTCCGGGCGGAGGGGGAGGGGCCAAGAATGTGGCCGTCCGGTCAGTCTTTACGCAGTCTTTCGATGGAGTCGGTCATGTGCTCCTCGATGAGGCGCAGCAGCCGCTCCTCCTCGCCGTCGCCGATGGCGTCGACGATGCGCCGGTGCTCCTCGACGAGGTCGTCCGGCTCGGGGTAGGTGTCCTGCAGCGCGTTGAGGCACATCCGCGTCTCGACGAGCAGCGTGTGCGCCATCCGTTCGAGGCGCTGGCTGCCGGACGCGCTGACCAGGACCTCGTGGAACGCCTGGTCGGCGTCGCTCATCTTGACGCGGTCGCGCTCGCGGGCGGCCTCGACCAGTCCTTCGAGGGCGTCGGTGAGCCGGGCGACCGCCTCGCCCCGGTTCCGCTCCATGATCAGCTTCCCGGCGGCCCGCTCGATCGCGAGCCGCGCCAGGTAGACGTCCTCGACGTCGCCCTCGTCCAGCGTGATCACGAACAGGCCCCGGTGCGGCTCGCTGACCAGCAGCCCTTCCTGGACGAGCCGCTGCATCGCCTCGCGCAGCGGCCCGCGGCTGATGCCCAGCCGGGCGGCCAGCTCGGCCTCGCCCAGCTGGTCACCCGGTTCCAGCGAGCCGTACATGATCGCGGCCCGGAGTTCGTCGGAGACGAGTTCGACGGTGGACTTGCGGGGGACGGGTTCGAGTTCGCCCAGTCGGCTCATGGGAGGTCACCTTTCGTCAGAGCCTCCAGGCCGGGCGTCCGGGCGCCGCTTGCGGGACGGGTTCGGCGAACAGCCGGCCGAAGCCGGTGCGCGGCCGGAACCCGCCGGAGGGTGACTCACCGGAACTGCTCGCGAGCCGCAGGCCCTCCCAGACGCTGACCTGGTTGGCCGTCAGGACCGGCTTGCCGACGCGTGCCTCCAGCTCGTCGAGCCAGGACACGGTGTGCAGCGCGGTGTCGGGCACCAGCACCGCCTCGGCGTCCGGATGATCGTTGGCCGCGGCGAAGGCGAGGACCTCCTCGCGGCCGAGGGTGCCGACCTCCGCGGCGGTGACGATGCCCTTGCAGGACAGCGACACCACCTCGATGCCGGCGTGCCCGAGGAACTCGCCGAACTTCTCGGCGACGTCCTCGGGGTAGGTCGCGGCGACCGCGACCCGGGTGACGCCCAGCGCCTGTACGGCGTTCACGAACGCGAACGACGTGCTGGACGCCGGGGCGCGGGCGGCTTCGGCGACGCCCGCGACCTGCTGTTCGGCGCCGTCCCACCCGAAGACGAAGCTGCCGCTGGTGCAGGCCCACACGGCGGCCCCCACCCCCATCTCGCGCAGCTTGCTCGCGCCGGTGGCCAGGACGTCCGGGCCGCCGACGTCGAGGAGCGCGTCCACGCGGTGCGCGTCCTCGCGCATCAGGGTGTGCACGACGGGCAGGCGCACATCGCCGAGGGCGGCCTCGATGGCCGGGTAGTCGTCCTCGGCGCTGTAGCCGGGGTAGAGGAAACCGGCGCTCAGTCCGTTCTGCGACATTTGTTGACAATCCTACTCTCGGGGATCATCCCGGACGGGGTCAGGCTGCGGTGGGACTGTTGAACTGGACGAGCGACTGCCCCGCGCCGTTCGCCGAACGGCCCATCGCGCGCAGCGCGGAACACATCGTGACCTGGTTCGAGGTGAGCACCGGCTTGCCGATCAGCTGCTCCAGCGGCGCGATGATGTCGTAGGTCGGCACGTTGGTGCAGCTGATGAACACGGCCTCGGCGTCCGGCCGGTCGACCGCGGACACGGCGCTGACGACCTCGCCGTACCCGACCTTCCAGATGTGGCTGAGCAGCCCCATCCCGACCGACGACACCACCTCGATGCCGTGCTCGCCGAGGAACGAGACGAGCCGGTCGGTGACCGAGTCGATGTAGGGCGTGACGACCGCGATGCGGCCGACGTTCAGCAGCCGCAGCGACTCCACCAGCGCCCCGGACGTCGTCGCGACCGCCGGTGCGCCCGCCGCCAGCATCGTCTTGTGCAGTGTCTCCTCTCCGGCCCGTCCCCGGATGAAGCTCCCGGACGCGCAGGCGAACGCGACCGCGAGCGGTTCGGGCGCGAGCACGTCCCGGGTGGCCTGCCGGACGATCGAGTGGTCCGACAGCGCCGACGCCATCTCCACCGTGACGGGGACCGGCACGTAGGGCAGCCGGGTCATGAACAGGGACACGTCGTCGGGCGTCCAGCGCCACAGTTCGCGGTCGAGCGCGAAGTCGAAGGGCGCGACCACGCCGATCCCCTGCTGGGCCAGCAGTTCGGGACCGACGACCAGCGTGGGATCGAATGTCATTTGCGCGGCCACCGCTCTAACCTTCGTGCCGGCGGTAGACGAGCCGCTCGCCGACGCCGCCGGAGCGCCAGACGTCGTTGCACGCCTCGGCCATCCGGTCGAGCCCGTCGACGATCGTCGCGTAGACGTTCCCCGGCACCCAGCCGACGTCCCCGTTCAGCAGCAGGTTGTTGCGGCCGTAGAAGATCGCCAGGTCGATGACGCCGGGAAGCTCGTGGATGTTCTTCTCCTCCTTGAACTTCCGGTCGAGCATCCCGCCGGGAAACGAGAACAGGACGACGTCGCCCGGGATGGGCGTCACCGTCGGGTTCTCCTGGCCGATCTCCTCGGGCGAGAAGTACTCGACCATCGTGTAGACCTCGTTGCGCGCGTACTTGGCGTGGTACGCGTCGCCGCCTTGCGGCAGGGCGCGCCAAACCGCTTCGCAGGTGCGCGGCGCGTCCTTCTCCAGGAGCTCGGCGACGCACGAGACGCCGCGCCGCTCGAGGGAGATGGTCATCAGCTTGGGCATGCCGGGCCTCCCCGTGGAACAGGGGTGGGCGAGAGCGTCGCCACCCGAAAGGACTCTTGCTGTTGCGTTAGAGCGCTCTGGGATCCGTCCTGGCCATGCTTGGGCAGCGGTTGCGACGGTCTTGCAGCACGATCGGCGCGGTCGGTACGGGCCGCGTGTCGGCCGCGCTGATTGTTGACAATCCTACGAACCCTTCCTAGCGTGTCAATGCCTCCCCGAGTTCCCATCACGTAAACTCCCGGATCCTCGAAAGCAGGGCCGATGCAGCAGCCTTCTCCGGCAGCCGGCGCACCGCCCGTGGTGGCGGTGCTGACGGGCGACGTCGAACCGTCCGGGATGGCGCCCGTGGAGCGCCGGGCCGACGTCCGTTACGTGCGCGCGTCCGGTCTGGCCGACGCGCTCGCGGAGGCCGACGCGCTCTTCGTGTGGGATTTCCTGTCCGACGCCCTCGCCGCCGCGTGGCCCGCCGGGGACGGCGCCCCGACGCCGCGCTGGGTGCACATCGCGAGCGCGGGCGTCGACAAGCTGATGTTCCCCGGCCTGACGCGAAGTGACACGATCCTCACCAACTCGCGAGGCGTGTTCGACGAGCCGATCGCCGAGTACGTCCTCGGGCTGGTGCTGTCGTTCGCGAAGGACCTGCACGGCACCGTCCGGCTGCAGGGCGAGCGGCGCTGGCGGCACCGGGAGACCGAGCGGATCACCGGCAAGCGCGCGCTCGTCGTCGGCACCGGCCCGATCGGGCGGGCGATCGCCCGCAGGCTCGCCGCCGCCGGGCTGCGGGTGAGCGGCGCGGGCCGCACCGCCCGCACCGGCGACCCCGACTTCGGCGCCGTGCACGGCACCGACGGCCTCGCCGCCGCTTTCGCCGAGACCGACTACGTCGTGCTCGCCGCGCCCCTCACCGAGCGGACCCGCGGCATGATCGACGCCGCGGCGCTGGCGCGGATGCGGCCGTCGGCGCGGCTGATCAACGTGGGCCGCGGCGCCCTGGTCGTCCAGGACGACCTGGTCGCGGCGCTGCGCGACGGGCGGATCGCGGGCGCGGCCCTCGACGTGTTCGAGGAGGAGCCCCTCCCGGAGAAGTCCCCGCTGTGGGAGCTGCCGAACGTGATCGTGTCGCCGCACATGTCGGGCGACACCGTCGGCTGGCGGGACGAGCTGGTCGAGCTGTTCGTCGACAACTTCGACCGGTTCGCGACCGGCAGGCCGCTGCGCAACGTCGTCGACAAGCGGCTCGGCTACGTCGGGTCGGGCGCCCCGGCCGCGACGGAATCGAGCACCAACGGGACGTCCGCCGCGCGCGGCGCCGCCCCGCGCACCGACGCCCCGCACACCGAGCAAGGGGGATAGTCCGATGACGGACCCGGCCGACCTGAGCGCCGCCGAGCTGATCGACGAGTACCGCGCGGGGACGCTGTCCCCGGTGGAGGCGGCGCGGGCCGTCCTCGCGCGGATCGAGCGGGACGATCCGAAGGTCAACGCGTTCTGCCTGGTGGACGCCGATACGACCCTGGAGATGGCGCGCGCGTCCGCCGACCGGTGGCGGCGGGGGGCGACGCTCGGCGCGCTGGACGGCGTGCCCGTCTCGATCAAGGACGTGCTGCTCACCCGCGGCTGGCCCACGCTGCGCGGTTCCACCACGATCGACCCGTCCGGCCCGTGGACCGAGGACGCCCCGTCGGTGGCGCGGCTGCGCGAGCAGGGCGCGGTGTTCGCGGGGAAGACGACCACGCCGGAGTTCGCGTGGAAGGGCGTCACCGACTCGCCGCTGACCGGTGTGACCCGCAACCCCGCCGACCCGTCCCGGACGGCCGGCGGTTCGTCCGGCGGCGCGGCGGCGGCCGTCGCGTCGGGCATGGCGCCGCTCGCGCTCGGCACCGACGGCGGCGGCTCGGTCCGCATCCCGGCGAGCTTCACCGGCACGTTCACGATCAAGCCGACGTACGGGCGGATCCCGCACTATCCGGCGAGCCCGTTCGGCACCCTCGCCCACGTCGGCCCGATCACCCGGACGGTCGAGGACGCCGAGCTGCTGCTGGACGCGGTGTGCGGGCCGGACGCCCGGGACTGGTCGGCGCTCGCGCCGCCGTCCGACCCGTTCCTGCTCTCCCCCGGGGAGCGGGCGGCGGATCTGACCGGCCTGCGCGTCGCGTTCAGCCCGGCGCTCGGGTTCGCGACGGTCGACCCGGAGGTCGCGGCGCTCGTCGCGGCGGCCGCCGAGACGTTCGCCGAGCTGGGCGCGAAGGTCGAGGAGGCCGACCCCGGGTTCGGCGACCCCGTCGAGGAGTTCGAGGTCCTGTGGTTCGCCGGGGCCGCCAAGGTCGTCGAGCATCTGACGGCCGAGCAGTTCGCCGCGCTCGACCCGAACCTGCGGGAGGGCTGCGAGCGGGGCGCCCGGTACTCCGCCCTCGACTACCTCACCGCGACCGCCCGCCGGATGGAGCTCGGCCGGCTCATGGGCCTGTTCCACGAGCGCTACGACCTGCTGCTGACCCCGACGATGCCGATCCCGGCGTTCGGCGCGGGCGTGGACGCCCCGGCCGGGTCGCCGTCCTCGCACTGGACGGGCTGGACCCCGTTCACCTACCCGTTCAACATGACGCAGCAGCCCGCCGCGAGCGTGCCGTGCGGGACGACCGCGGCGGGGCTGCCGGTCGGGCTGCAGGTCGTCGGCGCCCGCCACGCCGACGCCCTGGTGATGCGCGCCTGCTCCGCGTTCGAGGTCGCCCGGCCCTGGTCGTGAGGTTCAGGACCGGCCGAACGTGATCACCGCGCGGCCCCGGTGGGTGCCCGCGTCCATCGCGGCGAGCACGCCCGGCGCGTCGTCCAGCGTGACCGGCGTGACGTCCGGGACGATCCCGTGCGCGGCGGCGAACGCGAGGGTGTCGCGCAGGTCGTGCGGCGACCCGGACGGGCTGCCCATCACGCGCTGCCGGTGCAGGACGAGCGCGACGGGCGGCACCGACACCTCCGCGCCGTCGAAGCCGACGAACAGCAGAGTCCCGTCCGGGCGCAGGCCGCCGAACGCGGCCTGCGCCGTGCCGGTGTGCGGCGCCGTGTTCATGATCAGGTCGGCGCCGCCCCATGCCCGCAGCGCCTCGGCCGGGTCCTGCTCGTCGAACGCGACGTACAGTTCGGCGCCGAGGTCGCGGGCCTGCGCCTCGGCGCGCCGCGACCGGGACACGACGGCGACGCGGGCGCCGATCGCCGCCGCGAACCGGACGGCGAGCGTCCCGACGCCGCCGGTGCCGAGCACGGCGACCTTCGACCCGGCGGCGGCGCCGCCCTGCCGGAGCCCGTTGAACGCGGTGACCCCGGCGCACATCAGCGGCGCGGCCGCGACCGGGTCGAGGCGGCGGCAGCGGGGTGACGAACCCGGCCCGGCCGAGGAAGTACTCGGCGTACCCGCCGTCGCGGTTGACGCCGGTGACCTGCTTCGGCCCGCCCGTGCACAGGATCTGGTCGCCGCGGACGCAGTTGTCGCAGCGTCCGCACGAGCCGTGGATCCAGGCGGCGCCGACGGGGGTGCCGGGTTCGGGCCAGGAGACGCCCTCGCCGAGCGCCTCGACGACGCCGGTGATCTCGTGGCCGGGGACCGCCGGGAACGCCCCGAACGGGTAGTGGTCGTGGAGCTGGTTGACCTCGGAGAAGCACATCCCGCAGGCGGTGACCCGGACGAGGATCTCGCCGGGGCCGGGCGCGGGGACGTCGCGTTCGACGATCTCCAGCGGCTTGCCGGGTGCGGTGAGAACGGCGCTGCGCATGGCTGCGCTCCCTTCGTCGTTGCGATGGCGGCCGCGCCGACCGCCGATAACGACGATATAGCAAGCTCTATAGTGTCGCTATAGCACTCCATTGGTCCCTGTGCTCGTTTTCCCAGGTCAGGAGGCCATATCGATGTTCGGAAATTTTCTGTAACATCGTTGTTGTGACTGCGCAGAAGGACGTCGAGGCCCGGGAACGCATCCTGCGGGCCGCCGCGAAGCTGCTCGCCGAGTCGGGCGGCGAGCCCGTCTCGACGCGGGCGATCTGCGGCGCCGCCGGGGTCGGCGCCCCGACCCTCTACCACCACTTCGGCGACAAGCAGGGCCTGTTCGACGCCGTCGCCGCCTACGGCTTCGAGCGGTACCTGTCCGGCAAGCGCGCGCAGCCCCGCACCGGCGACCCCGTCGAGGACCTGCGCCGGGGCTGGGAGCTGCACCTGGAGTTCGGGCGCGCGAACCCGGAGCTCTACACGCTCATGTACGGGACGGCGCGGCGCCCGCCCGCCGCCGCCGAGGCGCACGAGATCCTGCTCGGCCTCGTCGGGGCCGTCGCCCGCGCGGGGCGGCTCCGCCTGCCGGTCGAGGCCGCCGCGAACATGGTGCACGCCGCGGGCACCGGGGTCGTGCTGGCGCTCGTCGCGGGAGGGCGACCCCGAACTCCCGGCCCGCATGTGCGACGTCCTCTTCGGGGCGCTGATCGTCCC